>NZ_KV827748.1:0-403 GCF_001836185.1 Corynebacterium sp. HMSC036D03 | reverse complement strand
CCAGGTTTTGTTCCGTTTGAGTAGATGGGAAAATTTGGAACATGCCGAGAAAATTTGATCAGGATGCGAAGGACCGTGTGGTCCGTCTCGTGGAAGACCGCATCCTGGCGGAGAACATTTCCATGCAGGCAGCCTGCAAGATCGTGGCACCAAAGCTGGGCGTCTCGTGGCACACGGCGAGGCAATGGACGCAGGCCGCTCGTCGCGAAGGTCGTGTTGTGGAATCAATGCCCGAGGACCTTGCTGCAGAAAACGCACGGTTGCGTCGAGAAAATCAAGAGCTGCGGGACACCAACGAGTTGTTGAAAGCCGCTTCGGCTTTTTTCGCATCCGAACTCGACCCGAAACGTCGGAAATGATCCGGTTCATTGATGAGCATCGGAATCGTTTCTCAGTCGAGTTC
>NZ_KV827747.1:0-28354 GCF_001836185.1 Corynebacterium sp. HMSC036D03 | reverse complement strand
CCCCTTGCAGTACCGGATACGTGGAACACCGGTACCAACTACGCGGACTCGCGGTACCAACTACCCCAAATCGACACGGCTGGGGAACTTACTGTTGAGCAGTTCTTCGAGCAAGCACCAGAGATGAATCCGCATCGCTTTCTTATCACCGGCAGTATCTGCGGCGTGAAAGTTCAGGAGGTGCAGGACCCAGTGATGCAAAAAATTCGCCAGCTCGACAAGCTAATTGACGAACTGGCGAAGGGTAAGGCCTTGGAGAAGATCAAGCGCTCAGACGCTTAACTGCCTCTTTGATTACCGCAGGGCGCTTACAGAACGCGAAACGGACTTTGTAGCGCCATGGTTCGGGGTTATCGGCAAAGGCAGCAAGCGGGATGGCAGCAACCCCGTGTGTCTCGGGGAGCTTTGTACAGAATTCAACTCCGTCCATGCCAGAGGAGCTCACGTCGGCGACTAAATAGTAAGTGCCTTGAGTCTCGTGGACTTGGTAGCCGGCCTTACTTAGGCCATCAACTAGGATGTCGCGGCATTCGGCCAGCTCTTCCACCATGGCCTTCTGCCAGCCCCGCTCATATACCAGCGCGTGGGCCACTGCGGCTTGGAAAGGCGTGGCAGATACAAAGGTCATGAACTGCTTTGCTCTGATGACGCCATCGAGGAGCTCTGGGTGGGCAATGGCCCAGCCGGTCTTCCAGCCGGTGGCGTTGAAGGACTTAGCCGCCGAGCCGACCTTGACCGTACGGGTTTCCATGCCTGGGATGCGCTGGATGTCCACGTGCGTGGCAGACCCGAAGGTGAGGTCCTCGTAGACCTCGTCGGAAAGCACGAGCAAGTCATGCTCCACGCAGATATCGCGGAGGCCCTCTAGTGCTGTGCGGCTAAATACTGAACCGGTGGGGTTATGCGGAGAATTGACGATCACCATCGCGGTCTTAACTGTCACAGCGGCGCGCACAGCATCGACGTCGAGATCCCAGCTTTCTCCGGAAGGCTTGAGCGGGACGGGGACACGGGTGGCGTCGGCAAGCGCAATGGCGGCGGCGTAGGCGTCGTAGTAAGGCTCCAGCACAATGACCTCTTGGCCCGGCTCTACGAGTCCCAGCACGGTCGCGGTGATGGCCTCCGTTGCGCCCGCGGTGACCACGATGGCCTTGCGTGCAACGCAGTAGTGGTGTGCCAAGGCGTCGATAAGCTCAGGGCGCCCGCGCAGGGGAGCGTATTGATTATTTCCCGTCGCAATCTGCTCCTGCGCGATCTCCAGCATGCGCTCTGGCCCATCAGAGTCCGGGAAGCCTTGTCCCAGATTGATGGCGTCATTATCGATTGCCAGCTGGGTCATGGTGGCGAAGATGGTCTCGCCAAATTGCTGCAGACGTTTAACCGTCATTAGAGCACTAAGAGATCGTAACGGGTGGCCTTCACATCATTGAGGCGCTTGCGGGCGCGGTCAAGCTTTTGCCACTGGTCTTCCGGGATTGCCTTACGCGCCATGGTGACGACCTCAGCGTCCGGCGTGCCCCATGCAATGGGCATCGGGGTGACCTGCTGCCAGTGTTCTTTATCGCTGTTGTTGCGGTGACCGGAAACTGCGGCAACCGGCAGCTTTGTGCCCACAGTGCGCTTGACACCTGGCACGGAAGTAACGGTGCGCAGGCAAGCTGCCCAACGCGGCGGAAGCCCGGGATCAACGTTGGTGTTCACTAGCGCCATCAGCACCATGTCACGTTCGTTGACCTCAGCTACCACTGCTGGTGCCAGCGGGTAGGAATCATAGAGGTGCTGTGCGGTGCCAACCTGGCGCGCGGCTGCAACGCCTACGATGGCCACGAGGATGCCGAAGAGCAACATACCGAGGCCAATGGTAAATCCCCAGTCCGCATCCACAGTCATGTAGACCGCAGCGGCACCGATGATGAGCAGCAAGCCCATGATGAGGCCGGAGTTGCGCAGACGCGCGGAATCGCGCAGGAGTTCATTGTTCTTCTTGGCGTAGGTCTCGTCGACCTGAAACTTGAAAATCTTCATCAGGTCATAAGTCTACTTCGTTGACGAGACGGTACGCGTATCCCTGTTCCGCCAAGAAGCGCTGGCGGTGGAGCGCATAGTCCGCATCCACGGAATCACGGGTGACGAGGGTGTAAAACTTTGCTTCCTTACCGTCTTCCTTTGGGCGCAAGAGGCGTCCTAGGCGCTGGGCTTCTTCCTGCCGCGAGCCGAAGGTGCCGGAGACCTGAATAGCTAGGGCAGCTTCGGGAAGATCAATGGAAAAGTTTGCCACCTTGGAGACCACGAGTGTTTGTACCTCGCCGTCGCGGAAAGCTTGGAAGAGCTTTTCCCGCTTGGAGTTCGAGGTCTTGCCGTCGATTACTGGCGCGCCCAAGTGCGAGCCGAGTTCTTCCAGTTGCTCTACGTAACCGCCAATGATGAGTGCTTGCTGGCCAGCATGCTTGGCCAAAATCTTATCCACGGCACGGTGCTTTGCGCTTGACGACGCCGCGATTCGGTAGCGATCCCGCGCCTGCGCCGTGGCATAGAGCATCCGCTCCTCGGCGTCCATGTCAACGCGTACCTCGATGCACTCCGCCGTGGCGATGTAGCCGGCGGCTTCGAGTTCCTTCCACGGGGCGTCGTAGCGCTTGGGGCCGATGAGGGAGAAGACGTCTCCCTCCATCCCGTCCTCGCGGATGAGCGTGGCGGTAAGGCCCAAGCGGCGGCGCGATTGGAGATCCGAAGTCATGCGGAACACGGGAGCAGGAAGCAGGTGGACCTCGTCGTAGATGATTAGACCCCAGTCGCGGGAGTCGAAGAGCTCAAGGGCGCGGTATTCGCCCTTCGTCTTGCGGGTTACCACCTGATAGGTGGCGATTGTGATCGGTTTGATCTCTTTCTTTTCACCGGAGTATTCGCCAACCTCGTTCTCGGTCAACGAGGTACGCCGCAGCAGCTCGTTGCGCCACTGGCGTCCGGCCACTGTATTGGTAACCAGGATCAACGTGGTGGATTGGGCCTTGGCCATCGCCGCCGCGCCCACGATGGTCTTGCCGGCACCACAGGGCAGCACGACCACGCCGGATCCACCGGACCAGAAGGATTCTGCGGCATAGGATTGGTAATCGCGCAGCGCCCAGCCTTCCTCCACCAAAGAGATGGGGTGGGACTCGCCGTCGACGTAACCGGCAAGATCCTCGGCCGGCCAGTTGGCCTTGAGCAGCTCCTGCTTGAGGCGGCCGCGCTGCGAAGGTGGCACGGCGAAGGTGTTGCCGTCGATGCGAGCGCCCAGCAGTTGGCTGACCTTCTTGTGCCGCGCGAGTTCTTCGAGGATCGGAACCTCGGCAGATTCCAAGATGAGGCCATGCGCCGGATGCGAGTGGAGGCGCACGCGGCCGTAGCGCGACATGGTCTCCGCGACGTCGATAAGCAGCGCCTGCGGAACCGGGAAACGCGAATAACGCTCGAGCACGTCGACCACCTGCTCGGCGTCGTGGCCCGCGGCGCGGGCATTCCACAGCGCCAGCGGCGTGATGCGATATGTGTGAACGTGTTCTGGCGCGCGCTCTAGTTCTGCAAAGGGCGAAAGCGCGATGCGGGCTGCGGCAGCGTCTTCGTGGTCGACCTCCAAGAGCACCGTCTTGTCAGATTGCACGATGAGCGGTCCGGGCATCTACTTGCTCCTTTGTACAGGTTCGCCAATGGTAGAAAGCCAAAAGTATAGCCCCGATCGCCCTGCTGGCGCTAAGCGAGTTCCACGGCAGTGATGCGGTGCAAAGGGAAGCGGATGGTGGAACCATCGGTGCCGGTGGCATCGACCTGACCTCCGGCGACGGACAGCGGCTTTACAGTCCTGGACTTAGAATTGCCGTTCTTATCCGCATAGGTGATCTTGACGGGGCGCCCGCCGCGGGCAGCAGCGTGAAGGACGTCGAGGCTGGATTCGTCCGCTGCGGTGGGCGCGGGTGATTCGGTATCAAGCAGAGCCTTGGCGACGCTCGTCGGATCCGGGCGAGTGGGGCCAGCCTTGCGAGGCGCCGGAGTGGGTAGTGCGTAGGGCTCGAGCGCCATATTCAGGGAAGCGCCTGTTTCATCTTCGCCGGCGGGAGCAAGTCCGTGGGCACGCAGTTTCTCCAGCAGCTCACCGACGCGCACTTGCGATATTGCGACGGTAGGAGCGATGCGGCGCAGTTCTGGCACCGCCCGCACCGCCATTTCGAGAAGGGCGGGATCTTCACTGCGGAGGTACGCCAGCGCAGGGCCGGAGCGCAGCGTGCCGTGGCGCCTATCGACGTCGTGGATGAGAAACTCGAGGGTTTGAGGCACCTCGCTGTGGGCGGCGAAGAAGTCGGTGATCTCTTGCGCCGTCATGCCTACGTCCAAGCCGCGGCGCAGAGTGGACTCGCTAATACGGTAGACGCTGGCTAGGCCTGGCGATTCCAAGTCCGCGAGATCTCCCAACCGGCGATGCGCGCTGGCCTCTAGCGGTCCGGGAACCAAGACCGTGAGATCGCCCTGGATGATGAAGTAGTCCACTTCTTCCGGGGTAAGGGTATGCGTGGCCGCAGGATCCAGCAGCACCTGGGTGGCTTGGCCTAGCGCAATGGCTCCGATCCATTCAGCTTCGGCAACGAGGGCATCGATGGTGGAGGACTTAGTGTGCGTTGTAAAAAGCGGGGCGCGGAAGCGCAGCTCTTCGGAAAATTCCTCTTTGCTAAGTGGGACTGAGGCGTGGGCATAGACGTCCATCACCGTGCGGCGGTGGCGGGCCAAATGCTCAGAGACGCTTTCGGTGGAAAGCAGGCGGCCTTCGGCCCAAGGTTGCCAGGTAGAGGACTGCCAGGCATCGAGGAGCAGGCTCCACTTCTCAGACAGGCCGGCATCTAGCCATTCCTGTGCGCCTTGGGTAGGTGCTAAGAAGTTGCCCTCCAAGCCCTTCGGTTCGCCGCGGCTTAGGAGACGAGCGGAAAAGCCGAGGCAAACCAGGCGGCGCAGCTCCGGCTCTGGGATGCCGAGTTCCTTGGCGAGTTGGGCCTGCGGGCGAACGCCTACAGTCTTGTCTTTCAAAAGCTCGATGGGTCGAGCACCGACAAGATCGATGAGTCTTTCCAGCTCGCGAACTACTTGCAGCCCAGCGGCGGCGCCTGCTTCCCCCGTCTTCTTCTCTAGTGGCGGGGTGCCGGCACGGCCGCTTGGGCGCAGCGGAATGAGCTCGGGGCTGTGTCCCTCTAGCGCGCGACGGGCGGCGCGCGGCAGGCGCACGGTGCGGGAATCGACGCGGGTGAGAATGCCCTTGGCTAAAAGGCGGGGGATTGGGCGCGTGGGATCAGCATCGGGAGCTGCGTCGCGAGTAGCGCCCACTCCGCCAGAGGCGGCCAGGGTTTGCAGAATCCGTGCCTCATCCTCGGGCAGTGCCGCGATCTCCTCGGGGTTGGTGGTGCTCTGATGCAGCAGCGACCACCCGGTGGGAAGCGCCTGCATGAGCCCTGGGGCAAGGCATACGCCCTGTGCTTCCACTTCGAATGCGAGGCCCCGCTCGAGCAGCCGTGCGGTTGGCTCTGGGGCCAAAATCTCTACGGGTTCCAGTTCGCCGCCCCGCAAAGCGATGTCCTCGGCAGTAGCAAGCAACTCGGCATCGCACTGCGCGAGTGCGCGCGCTAGGGAAGTGGTCAGGCTAAGGCGCGTTGCCAACGGGGCGATTCCCGGGGGTAGCGGTGAGAGCACATCGCTGCGATAGCCAAGCAGCGTCGAAAGCTGCTCTTGGTCAAGATCTGCAAGCCACGTGCGGAATTGGACCGTCGCGGAGGAAGTGCTGTGAGGTGGGGTCATGGTGGCGAATAAGTTTAGTGGGTTATTGAGTTACTTTTTGGGCCGGGGTTTGGAATAATAAGGCCTATGTCGAATAAGAAGAATGGCTTCGTATCCCCGGCTTGGCCGAAAAATGAAAATCGCGAGCACGCAATTACCGAAATCTACGCGCCGTTCGCTGGTGCATCCAGCCCGTTCGGTGACGATCTGATCCTGCCAATGCCGGCGGAGAAGCTCAACTACGTGCACCCATACACCCGCGTTAACCGCTAAAAGCTCTTACTTAGAAGAAAAGCTTTTAGCCTAACGCAGGCCTAGCCCCACCGCGCGCCCTTCAGCGGCCGCCTTGTGGTGGGGCCATTTTTCGTACGCTAAGAAAGCCAAAAGCTCCCAGCCAGAAGGAACTGGAAAGTTCCACCTGCGGCTGGGAGCTTTAAACGCGAATCTGCGCAGCTTTAGTTTGAAAAGCCTTAGAGGTTTTCGATGAGCTGAGCGATCGGATCGATGAACTGGCGGTTCGCGGAGTAGAACGCGTCGAAGTTGTGGCGGTTTGCCTTGTACTGGTTTGCAAACTCAGCCGGGATAGCCAGGCCGTACTTAGCTGCGGTGTCCTCGACCATCTTGTAGAGAGCGTCAACAGCCAGCTCGTCGGAAGGCTGTGCAGCTGCCTGCTGAACTGGAGCCGGTGCTGGAGCCGGAGCCGGAGCGGCGTCACGCGGGGTTGGCGCGGAGTTCAGGCCCAAGGAAGCGGAGCAAGCGGGCCATGCGCCCCAGCCCTGGGAAGCCAGGATCTTTTCAGCGACAGCGATCTGCTGCTCGCGAGTTGCCTGGTTTGCGGTCGGTGCGTACTGACCGCCACCGAATGCGGACCAGGTCTGGCCGGAGAACTGCAGACCGCCGTAGTAGCCGTTGCCGGTGTTGATTGCCCAGTTTCCGCCGGACTCACACTGTGCGAGGCGGTCCCAGTCGGAATCCGGAGCAGCGGATGCGGTCGGTGCCATGATGGCTGCAGCGGCGCCGACGGCGACGGTGGAAGCTGCGAACTTGGTAGCGAACGAGTTGTTCTTAGCGGAGTGGCGTCCCATTAAAAGTATTCCTCTTCTCTAGATTTCTCGCGCCCACGTTGTGCTCAGTCCGGCAAAAGTAATTGCTTTAAAGTTGTCTTGCACAAATATCGGCCGCCACGGGGAAGCCCGGACTGCGTGTGGGGGCGAGACTTCCTCGCTGGCGGCCAAGTGCCTTCCTCAAACAGTAACGGTTTATAACGAAATAGTCACGTAGCTGACTCGGTATGGCGTCTTTCCTCTGAGAGCGCATCGCATTTCCGCAGGTCGTGACGAAAATGTGAATTAGATCACCGATGTAACGTGTGTTGTTTATGTGACAGCAACTTTAATTGCTGTGTTATAGGAGTTAGAATAATTCTCTTTATTCCCGAGTAAGAAAGCGAGTAGGGGCGTGCCAATCGGCAAAGTTAAGTGGTTTGATGCTGACAAGGGCTTCGGCTTTGTGAGCAACCCCGGCGATGAGGATGTCTACGTCGGCCGCAACGTGCTGCCCGAGGGCGTCGACGAGCTGGTCCAAGGCCAGCGGATCGACTTTGATTTCGCGGCAGGCCGCCGCGGTCCACAGGCACTGCGTGTCAAGGTTTTGGACAAGCCGCGCCGCCGCACTCCTTCCCGTAAGCCGGACGAGCTGTCGAGCATGCTCTCCGATGTAATGACGCTGCTGGAAACCCAGGTGCAGCCGGTGCTGGCGCAGGGGCGCTACCCAGAGCGCAAGACTGGCCGTCAGGTCGCTGAAATCCTGCGTGCCATCGCCAAGGATTTGGATAGCTAAAAATCAAGCAAAAGCGCGAGCCCAACTTCGTCTCCCCTTGTGGGAATCTAGAAGTTGGGCTCGCGCTTTTTCGCAGGCTGCGTTTATTTGGAAGCAGCCTTGCTCGGCTCGGTGGGCTTATCAGGTGCAGCGGTCTTTGTGGCCTCGGCAAGCTCCTTGTCAGACATCGTGGAAAGGGACCACACGGTGCTAAACGGCGCCTCCTCGCCCTTGCCATCGGTGCCAATCATCAGCGAGGAAATCTCGACCACCATCAGGCGCGGTCGCTTTCCTGTAGAGGCCTTGATGGGGTCAACAGAACCCGGAACGTCCACGGTGGAAGAATCGCCGGCGCCGTGAATCTGCTCGTCGTTAGCCGCCGGGTCATCGTAGATGGAAAGGATGCGCCACTCGTGGTTGGAGATCTCTTCTGGGATCTCTAGATGCAGGGTGTCATCCTTGCCCACGGTGAGGTTTGGAGCCTCGCCCTCAGGGCATTCGGTGCCCAGCTCGCAGACCATATAAGGTGCAACGTCGAGACTCTTCTCACCCACGCTGGCCTTGACGGTGATGTCCTGCGGCTCAGGACCTGGGCGGCTATTCCACCAATTCTGGAATAAGACCACGGAGACCACAATGACTGCCACGGCGATAATCAGCGCCAAAAGCTGCAGCAGTGACTTCTTCCTTGCTTCCTTACGGGTTGCCATGGCAAAGAATCCTACTCGAAGGTCACGCGATACAAATCAACCCACCGCTTACCAGTAATCCAGAATTCTTCCGTTCCTGGAATATGGGCGATGCCATTGAGTACATCGTTTTGGGTTTGCGGCCCAGATTTATTCAGTCCTGCAGCATCAATAACCGCGGTGACCTCGCCGCTTGTGGGATCAATGCGCAAAATATCCTCGCTCATCCACACATTCGCAAAGACCTGGCCGTCCACGCACTCCAACTCATTAATCTCTTCTACCGCCTGGCCCTCCAGGGTAACGGGGGTCCGCGGTGCAGTCTCTTCGAAAGTTTGGGCATCAAGATGTCGCAGCTCGTTGCTTCCATCAGACATGATGAGCTCAGATTTATCCTCGCCCGTGGCACACAATCCCCAGCCCTCGCCTTCATAGTGAGCGCGGCCGGTCTCTTCTAAGGTCACGGGATCCCGCTTGATGGCCTCGCCCGCCTTCCACGTCAACTGCCAAATCGCATCCTGGGTTTGCGTGATGCCCTCACCGAACAAAGAAGGGGGCAGTGACACTTCCTGCTCGGGTGCCTTCGCGCCGGGTTGCAGGCGCAGTAACCGGGATTGCCCGTATAGTCCTGTTCCCACCAACAGCTTGCCCTCGGGATCAACTTCGAGGCCCTGGGTAAAAGAATTGGGGAGCATGTCAGTGTGTTCCTTGATGGAAACGGATAGATGCTCAACTTCGCGTGGCACGTTTGTTCCTTCTTGAGCCGGCGAATCGCCCTCTGAACTGCTGCAACCGGAAAGCAGGCCGATTGCGCTAAGCGCGCTTAAAACGGCGGTGGAAGTCAAAGCGAGAGAAGATTTAGAAGAACCCATGGAAGTCATTGTGCACGATGTCATGGATAATGTAGTGCGTGACTAAGCAGAATGAGCCAACGAACCCACTTCTTAACAAGACCGCCGTGCGCATCGCTCGCGCTGCAGTGGAAGAAGTAGGAGAGGGCGGCGTCGGCAAGCACCGCGGAGTCGCAGGGCTAGGCCGAAACGTCGCAACCCATCGCTTTGAAGCAGATATGCCAGGCTACCCAGGCTGGGAATGGCAAGCGGTTGTGGCCTGCGCGGAGGGCTCGCGTTTTATCACCGTTAACGAGGTAGCGCTGGTGCCGGGGCAACAGGCACTGCAAGCCCCGGAGTGGGTGCCGTATAACGAGCGCGTGCGTCCGGGAGATTTGGGCCCGGGCGATCTGATGCCGCCTGCGCCTTACGACGAACGCTTGGAAGACGGCAAGCTTTCCGTAAAAGGCTTAGACGAGGCGAAAAAGAGGTGGCGCACTGGCTCCTTTGGCCCTAATACCGAGATGGCCGCGCAAGCGCCGCTGCAGTGTAAGACCTGTGCTTTCTATTTGGAGCTGATGGATAACTTTGGTGTGTGCGCTAACGAATTTTCGGCCGATGGCCGTGTAGTGCACGCAAGTTACGGATGCGGCGCGCATTCGGAGACAAAAATCCGGGAAGAAGGATCCGTGACCGAAACCGCTTTTGATGACGAAAAACCTATCTACTAGCGCTTTCGTGGTTTGCTTTCTGGAGTCGCAAATACTTTACTAAGGCCAGTAAAACTCAATCCTCCTGGCACTAGGTAAAGGGGCTGTCTCAAAGCGATGAACGCTGCTCTCGATCGTTATTTCAAAATCTCTGAACGCGGTTCCACAATCGGAACTGAGGTTCGCGCCGGCGTGGTCTCGTTCTTCGCGATGGCCTACATCATTCTTCTCAACCCGCTCATCCTCGGCACCTCGCCCGATGTTGCGGGCCATACCTTGGGCATTCCGCAGGTCGCCGCAGCTACCGCGTTAATCGCCGGCATCATGACCATTGCCTTCGGCGCGATTGCGCGCTATCCATTCGCCATGGCGGCGGGCCTGGGTATGAATACCTTTGTTGCCGTCACCATGGTCTCCACAAAGGGCTTGGAGTGGAAAGACGCCATGGGCCTGGTGGTACTCGAAGGCATCATCATTGTCTTGCTCGCCATCTCGGGCTTCCGTCAAGCGGTCTTCGATGCCATTCCGGCCTCGATGAAGGCTGCGATGGGCGTGGGAATCGGCATGTTCATCGCCATCATCGGCTTCGTTGATGGCGGTTTTGTAACGCGTGTCCCCGATGCAGCGCACACCACGGTTCCGGTGGGCCTTGGCATCAATGGCTCTGTTTCCACCTGGCCGGCGTTCGTCTTCGTCCTAGGCCTTTTGCTTTGTTCCTTCATGGTTATCCGCAAGGTCCGCGGCGGCCTGTTCCTGGGCATCGTCATCACCACCGTCATCGCAATGATTCTGCAGGCCATCTTCGGCTCTGAGGACTGGGGCATGGCAACACCAGAGATTCCTGGTTCCTTCGGCGGTCTGCCGGATCTGTCCATCGTGGGCGAGGTCAGCCTCGTGGGTGCTTTTACCAAGCTCGGCGTCGTGGCCACCGTACTTCTTATCTTCACCCTGCTGCTGACGAACTTCTTCGACGCCATGGGCACCATGAATGGCTTGGGCAAGCAGGCGGGTCTGGTCGATGAGAATGACAACCTGCCAGACATGCGCACCGCACTGGTGGTAGAAGGCGCCGGCGCCATTGCCGGCGGTCTGGGCTCGGTTTCCTCCAACACCGTCTTTGCGGATTCCGCAGCCGGCATTGGCGACGGCGCGAAGACCGGCCTGGCCAACATCACTACGGGTGTCATCTTCCTGCTCGCGATGTTTTTGACTCCGCTCTATGAGATCGTTCCTATCGAAGCGGCCGCTCCGGTTTTGGTCATCGTCGGCGTAATGATGGCAAGCCAGCTCAAGGACATCGAATGGACCAAGATGGAAGTTGCCATCCCGGCCTTCCTCACCATCGTGATCATGCCGTTTACCTACTCCATTGCAAACGGCATCGGCGTGGGCTTCATCGCCTTCGCCCTGATGTCTGCGTTTGCCGGTAAGGCAAAGCAGGTGCACTGGCTCATGTGGCTCATCGCCGCGCTCTTCGTGGTCTACTTCGGCATGGCTCCGCTGACCAACGCGCTAAGCTAGCGTGCATGCGTGAAGTAATTGCTGACCCTTTAGACCCTCGCCTTGATGACGTCCGTGACTTGAATAAGTCGGACAAGAAAGGTGAGGGGCTTGTCATTGCCGAAGGTCATCTGGTGGTCTCCCGCCTGGCTGACTCGCGTTTCCCGCTGCGCTGCGTCGTAGGTTTTGGCGCAAAGCTGGATGCCTACGTGGAAGAGTATGGGGATCCAGGTTGCCCGATGTACGAGGTCTCGCGAGAAACTCTCGCGGCCGTCGCCGGCTTTGATATGCACCGTGGGCTGGTGGCTGCCGCAGACCGCGCGCCAGAGCCGAGCTTGGACGAGATCTTGAAGACGGCAAGCACCGTGGTGGTGCTTGAGGGCGTGGGTGACCACGAAAATATCGGCGCCATCTTCCGCAACGCGGCGGGCATGGACGTTGACGCCGTGCTGTTGGGCTCGGGCGCAGCAGACCCGCTCTATCGTCGCTCGGTGCGCGTTTCCATGGGCCATGTGCTGCGTTTGCCTTTTGCCCATCTGAACGGCGGATACACTACGTGGCAGCGTTCCCTGCAGGCGCTTCGCGACGCCGACTTCCGCCTCGTTTCCTTGACCCCGCACCCAGAGGCTGTACACCTGGCAGACGCGCTCAGGGGCGCTTCTAAGGCTGCTCTGCTCGTGGGCGCAGAAGGCCCCGGCCTTACCGAACATGCGATGAAGGCCACCGATGTGCGCGCACGCATACCGATGGCCCCAGGTACAGATTCGCTCAACGTGGCTACCTCAGCAGCCATCGCTTTTTATGAGCGCCAGCGCTCCCGAATTGACTTCGAGGTCTGACGCACGTAGCTGCTGATTAGCCCGCCGAGGCGTTTGGCGGTTTCGAGGATTTCCTCGCCAGTGGACTCTGGTTCTTGGTCGTGGGCCTCGTAATCGTCGTAGTCGTTGAAGCCGAGCTTGGACACGGAAGCAGAGGCGATGGTGCCGAGGCTGCGCTCCGGCTTCTTTGGCGCGACCTTGGGCTCGGGCCGTCCGTCGGTGGCATAACCCACGACGTCGAGATCCGGGCCTTGGTCATTTACTTCCACGCCGAGCCAATAAGACTGCGCTGCTTCGGTGATGCCCTGTGGTTCGAAAGGCAGAGAGATACCGCCGACCGGATCGTATTTTTCGCCGGCCCAGAACGGCGCCTCAAAGGGCTCTGGTAGGCCGGAGTCTTCCTGCAGGTTAAAGCGCGTACCGCACAGGCAGCGCTTGAGCTCACCGGCCGTCCAGTGCGCAAAACCGGCATAGCCGGTGCTTTCCTGCGAGACGAAGGCATAGATTTCGAGCGCGGGAACCGCCTTCAAGAGTTGCTCTGGAAGGCGCGAGAGAACCATGGATTCTTCCTCGATGACCGTCTGAACCACGGTAACGCCAGGGTATCCGCCGATGTAGTACTCGCTATCGCCAGCCTGGGCAGAGCGATTGAGAGGAAATTGCCCGATGGGGGTTACGGGCAGGTTGGGATTGAGTTGTGCCAAGAATTTCCGGCCAAAGCCGCGATCGGCCTTTGGCTCCTCCCGCAGCACAGCAGCGGGATCTTCGACAGTGACGTACCAGAGAGTGAGAACAGGTTTAGGGTTCACGGTAAAAACTCGCTTAATTACTTTTCTTGGCTGTCAATCCACTCGCGTTCACTCGCGCGGACGCTTGGTGTTAGAACGCACTCCGAGTAGGACATCTTCCCAGTGCGGGGTCGTAGCGCGGCGACGGCGGCTCTTTGGCTTTGGCTCCGGCGAAGGGTTCTGCAGGAACTCCTCGTCGTTGCCTTCTGCCTTTGGCTTATCTGCCGCAGACTCGGTAGCAGAGGAGGTCTCTGATGCAGAAGCCTGTGTTTCAGCGGCGCCAGCAGGGCGGGCCGCGCCGGTAGCGCCGGAGTCTGTATTGGCGGAGTCCGCTTCGACATCAGCAGGTTGCGGATCCGGTACGACCGTCGGTGCAGTGAAGTCGGTGATGTTGGTGACTGCGCTCGGCGTCTCGCCGTCTATGGCTTTGTCATAGCGCTCGCCGCGGCCGACGGAGGTCAGGGAACGCACTGGCTGTACGAAGTCAGGGTCGGTGAGATCGGCGGCAACGGAGTTGCGGGCCTCCACGGTAGCCGGGGAGGACATGGACTGCTTAAAGGTCCACTCCGCCTCGTTCTCAGAAAGGCCGGCCTTCCACGTGATGCGAAGGATCCACGGTTCGCCCTGATGGCGGTAGGCATCCCAGGTCGACTCCGAGAGGGAGTGGCCGCGTGCGGCAAAGGCCGTGGCGAGAATCTCCCAGAGAGTCAGCTTGGCCGGGCCGTCTTCGCGGATGGGGTGGGCCTGCTTGGCGACGTCGGCAATGCGGGCGCGCTCCAGCAGCACCGGGTGTGCGAAAGGCTCGATGCGGGATTCGGGGGCGCCAATTTCCTCGGCGATCTCTGCGGCAGATGCGCCAGCGCGGATGCGGGCCTGAATTTCCGCCGGGCGCAGGCTGATTGCGTGCGGGCGGGAGTCGCCGTGGTCACGCATGCCAGAGCGCGGCTGCGAAATAGGTGCCGGAGTGGTTGTGGTCAGTTGTGGCGCAGCAGGCGCAGTGGAGTCAGAGGACTCAGCCGCGGTGGATGCCTCGTCGTCATCCTTCTTTGCTTCCGCGTCGCGCTGTTCGTGTTCGCCAGAGGAGGCGGTGCTTGCAGCCGAGTCTGCGTCGCTGGATGCTACAGAATTCACAGAATCTGCAGTATCCGTAGAGTCATCTGCTTCCGCCGCGAACGGGAGCTTGGAGACCTTGCCCCATGCGTCATCCTCTGGCTTAGGTGCGCCTAGAATCTCGCGGAGATCGTCGGTGACGGCCAGGAAAAACTCTTCGCCTTCTTCGGTTTCCATGACCAAAGAAGTAGTGGTTGAGTCGCTTTTTGCGAGGAAGAGCTCGCGCATTGAGGGGCGCTCCTTTTGCTTGTCGACGGATTCGGACAACGGATTTGGATACTGACAGTTTATTTAAAACCGCATCTAGGCATTGCGACTAGTGCAATCGATCCACACCCCAACGGGGCGCGTGTGATGAAATCCACTTTAACCCAGAAAAGCCCCGCGCCTTATGAAGAACGCGGGGCATGTTGGCTGGAAAAGCCCTGTCAGTTGCTCTTAGCGCCTATCCAGAAGGTAGTCGATTGCTTGTGTGAGCTTGGCGACGTCGTCTGGCTCAATCGCGGGGAACATACCAATTCGCAGTTGGTTGCGCCCCAGCTTGCGATAAGGCTCGACATCCACGATGCCGTTCGCTCGCAAGGCCTTGGCTAAGGCCGTAGCATCCACGGTCTCGTCAAAGTCGATGGTTGCCACGACTAACGAGCGGCCAGCGGGCTCGGCGACGAAAGGCTTGGCCTCTTTTCGCGATGCGGCCCAGTCATAAACAATGGTGGAGGAAGCGGTGGTGCGCGTAACCATACCGTCGAGCCCGCCGTTGTCGTTCATCCAGCGGACCTGATTTTCCAGCATCAGAAGAGTAGACACGGCTGGAGTGTTATAGGTCTGGTTCTTGCGCGAGTTATCCACGGCGGTCTGCAGGTTCAGGAAAGCCGGGATATAACGTTGTGCAGCATTAAGCTTTGCGATGCGTTCAATCGCAGCAGGGGAGACCGCCGCGAGCCAGAGCCCACCTTCGGATGCGAAGCACTTCTGCGGCGAGAAATAGTAGACGTCAGCCTCGGCCATCGTGACGGGCAATCCGCCAGCGCCCGACGTCGCATCGATGACAACGAGTTGCTCCGGATTATTTGGCTGTGGGCGCAGCACCTCAACCATCGCGCCCGTCGAGGTCTCATTGTGTGCCCACGCCACAACGTCAGCATCGCCGAAATCCACCGTGCGCGGGTCGGGAGCGGTGCCGGCGGGGAAGTCGTAAACGATGGGCGCTGTGAGCCACGGTGCACCAATACTTGCCTTGGCAAACTTCGAAGAGAACTCTCCGTAGGTCAAATGCGCGGACTTGTTTTCGATGAGGCCGAACGTCGCGGCGTCCCAAAAGGCGGTGGCGCCGCCGGCCGAAAGGATAATCTCATAGCCGTCTGGAAGCTTGAATAGTTCTCGCAATCCCTCACGAATCGAACCCACCACGTTTTTCACGGCGGGCTGGCGATGAGAAGTGCCGATTATGGATTTAGCCCCCGCAGTAATTGCCTCAATTTGGGCGGGGCGTACCTTGGAAGGGCCGCATCCGAAGCGACCGTCCGTAGGGAGTAGATCTGCAGGTAAAGTTGGTTCTGTGTGGAGCATGGGGCACAGTCTAACCTAATTTCGGTCATCCTATTGGTAAACGTTAAAAGTTTAGGATGTTGGCAGCGTCACAAATTTTGATAAAGTGTGAAGAGATTTAAAACGTAATGCCGGTTTGGAGCCGGTGTTTTAAGTGTTGAGAAAGGATCAACAAGTGGCTTCTGAAGACAACAAGGTTGTTCTCCACTACCCAGGTGGCGAGTACGAGATGGATATCAAGCAGTCCACCGAAGGTGACTCTGGCTTTGATATTGGCAAGCTTCGCAATGAGACTGGCCTCGTAACCTTTGACCCCGGCTACGCCGCTACCGGCTCCACCGAGTCCAAGATCACCTTCATTAACGGTGAGGAAGGCATCCTGCGCCACCGCGGCTACGACATCGCGGATCTGGCAAACAACGCCACCTTCAATGAGGTTTCCTACCTCCTCATCAAGGGCGAGCTGCCAAACCAGGAGCAGCTGAGCGCTTTTAACGATGAAATTCGCCACCACACCCTGCTGGATGAGGACTTCAAGGCGCAGTTCAACATCTTCCCGCGCAATGCGCACCCGATGGCGGTTCTGGCATCCTCCGTTAACATTCTCTCCACCTACTATCAGGATCAGCTCAACCCGTTGGATGAGGAGCAGTTGGACAAGGCAACCGTCCGCCTGCTGGCTAAGGTTCCGATGCTTGCTGCATACGCTTACCGCGCATCCCAGGGCAAGCCATATATGTACCCGGACAACAACCTGAACGCACGCGAGAACTTCCTGCGCATGATGTTCGGTTACCCAACCGAGGAGTACAACGTCGACCCAGTCGTCGCAAAGGCTCTGGACAAGCTGCTCATCCTGCACGCAGACCACGAGCAGAACTGCTCCACCTCTACCGTCCGCATGATCGGTTCCGCACAGGCAAACCTCTTCGTTGCTATCGCCGGCGGTATCAACGCTCTGTCCGGCCCGCTACACGGTGGCGCAAACCAGGCCGTTCTCGAGATGCTCGATGAAATCCAGAAGAACAACGGCGGCGACGCAACTGACTTCATGAACCGCGTGAAGAACAAGGAAAAGGGCGTCCGTCTGATGGGCTTCGGCCACCGCGTGTACAAGAACTACGACCCACGCGCAGCCATCGTCAAGGAGACCGCACACGAGATTCTCGAGCACCTCGGCGGCGACCCAATGCTGGATCTGGCAATGGAGCTCGAGAAGATCGCTCTGGAGGACGAGTACTTCGTTTCCCGCAAGCTGTACCCGAACGTCGACTTCTACACCGGCCTTATCTACCGCGCCATGGGCTTCCCAACGGACTTCTTCACCGTCCTGTTTGCCATCGGCCGCCTTCCGGGTTGGATCGCTCAGTACCGCGAGCAGCTGGAGCTGAACACCAAGATCAACCGTCCGCGTCAGATCTACACCGGCGAGACCTTGCGCACCGTTTCCCCGCGCGCTGAGCGTGCATAATAGGCCCTTTGAATTGCAAGGCTTTAGTCACGAAATGATGACAAATCAAGTCATTGCGTAGGCCAAATAAAGCCGAATCGCAGATGAACCCTTATACTGGGCACACTGCGATTCGGCTTTCGCCGTTCGTGCAGGCCTAGTTCTCGGCCTAAAAGCGAGACAACTAGGCGCCGAATCGATATCACAAACGTTTCCCAAGGAGGATTTTCCCCAATGGATAAGCCCGTAATTGAGGCTCATACTGAGCCGGCCCCGACTGAGCTAGTTATCGAGGACATCATCGTCGGCGACGGCGCAGAGGCACAGCCGGGTGGCTTTGTTGAGGTTCACTACGTGGGCGTCTCGTATGAGGACAACCAGGAATTCGACTCTTCCTGGGGTCGCGGACAGTCCATCGAGTTTCCGCTGACTGGCCTCATTGCAGGTTGGCAGGAAGGTATCCCGGGCATGAAGGTGGGCGGCCGTCGCAAGCTCATCATCCCTCCGGAGAAGGCATACGGCCCAGCTGGCGGAGCGCATCCACTTGCTGGACGCACCTTGGTCTTCGTTATCGACCTGCTGCGTGCGTAAATAACGTTTCTTTTTGGCTCCACCTTTTGCCCCCGTATTGCTAGGGCAGAAGGTGGAGTTTCTTTTTGTGGGCACAAGAACTTGAATTTTTCGGCGTCACGCGTGGCGAAACTCGTGCACAATGGAACCATGAGTGTCCCATTTATCTCTTTTAATGATGATCGCGAGATGCCACAGCTTGGTCTGGGCACCTACAAGATGACGGGTCAGGAATGTATCACGGCAGTACGTGAAGCCATCGAGCTCGGCTACCGCCATTTCGATACTGCCACCTTGTATGAGAACGAGGCAGAGCTAGGCCAGGCCCTAAATGATGCGATGCGCGCCGGTGACGTCACCCGTGATGAGCTCTTCATCACCTCCAAGGTCTGGCATGACAGCCATGGGGCGAAGGGGGTAGACGCAGCATTTACTGAATCGCTGAAGAAGCTGCAGCTGGACTACCTAGACCTCTACCTGATCCACTGGCCGTGGCCACAGGCTGGACTCTATGTGGAGACCTTTGAGGAGATGGCTCGTCTGCAGGGCATGGGGCAGATCGCTTCCATCGGCGTGGCTAACTTCTACGAGGAAACGCTGCAGGAGATCATCGCGCGAACGGGTATCGTTCCAGTGTTGAACCAGGTGGAGCTGCATCCGGGGTTTACCCAGCCGGAGTTGCGAGAATTCCATGATGAACATGGCATTGTTACAGAGGCATGGTCGCCGCTGGCGAGGGGAGAGGTCCTTAACAATGCGGAGATCAAGAATGTGGCGCAGCGCCTTGAGGCAACCCCGGGACAGGTAGTAATCGCCTATCTTCTAGCCAAGGGGATTTCCGTAATCCCGAAATCCACCAAGCGTGAGCGCCTAGAGGAGAACTTGGCGGCCGCTCAGCTGGAGCTTAGCCACGATGACATTGCGGCAATCGATGCCCTCGATAACGGCGCGGCTGGGCGCTTGTACAAGGACCCGCGTGAGTTTCCGGGCTAAACGCTAAAGGCGGCCTTTCGGCCCTCAGAAAACGGCCTAGAGGCGGCAGGGAACGGCGTTGTTCTCTGCCGCCTTTTCTTGCCATATGGCCTTTCGCAATGTTTGCAAACTCGAGCGTTGAAAGATATGGGGGTACTTTTCACGCTTTAAAAAGTGCAGTAAGCAATGGGGTTAGGGGGTAGCTAAGGCTTGCTAATCGCAATTCGATTGGCAAGCTTTACAACCTCGCAATGCGAATTGGGTAACTTACTCCGTAAGGCGAAACGTGATTCATCACACTATCTCTATCTCGTGTGGTTCATTAATCACTTTCGTGTGGAATCTTGAGAACCCAAGGAGAGCGACATGACTAGCGCACCTACCTCGATGCTCGAGCGCCGCGAACCGACAGCGCAGGACTTCATCGAGATGCGCGATAGCCCGCAGTTTAAGCAGTTACGCGGTGCATATCGTAACTTCACTTTCCCGATGACCATCGCCTTCTTCCTGTGGTACGTCATCTACGTGTTGGCTGCCGTCTTTGCGCCTGGATTCATGGGCACCGAAATTGGCGGTGGGTGGAACGTGGGGCTCGTATTCGGGCTCGCCCAATTTGTCACCACGTTCGCGATTACGTGGATCTACGTCAAGTACGCCAACAAGAAAATTGAGCCGCGTTCAGCAGCTATTCGTGAGGCATTGGAGGGATAGATTATGCTGACTTTCAACCTAGCTGCCGAGGCCGCGCAAGAAGGCTCCGGAAACCCGGTGCTCAACATCGCCGTTTTTGGCGCGTTTCTTGTCATCACCATGTGGGTGGTTTTAAGGGCAGGAAAGACCACGAAGAAGGCCTCGGACTTCTACACCGGTGGTGGCACCTTCTCTGGCCGCCAGAACGGTTTGGCCATTTCGGGTGACTATCTTTCTGCCGCGTCCTTCCTCGGTATCGTTGGTGCAGTTGCCCTTAACGGATATGACGGATTCCTGTACTCAGTGGGCTTCTTCGTGGCCTGGCTGGTGGCACTCATGCTGGTCGCCGAGCCGATGCGTAACGTTGGTCGCTTCACTATGGCGGACGTATTGTCCTTCCGCTTGAAGCAGCGCCCGGTACGCGTCGCGGCGTCCATCTCTACGCTTTTTGTCTCGCTTTTCTACCTGATTGCACAGATGGCCGGCGCAGGCTCCCTGGTGTCGGTGCTTTTGGATATCCATGACTTCACCTGGCAGGCGGTCGTGGTTGGCATCGTGGGTGTTTTGATGATCGTCTACGTTCTGGTGGGCGGTATGAAGGGCACCACCTATGTGCAGATGATCAAGGCAGTCCTCTTGGTCACCGGCGTCGTGGCGATGTGCATCATGACCTTCATTGCGGTGAAGGGCGGCTTTAGCACCTTGTTCTCCGACGCCGTCGATATGCATGCGGGCTCGGATTACCTCCAGGAGAAGGGCTACGAAGCTTCTCAAATCATGGAACCAGGCTTAAAGTATGGAAAGACTTTGACCACCAAGCTGGACTTCGTTTCCCTCGGTATCGCTCTGGTGCTCGGCGTTGGCGGCCTGCCGCACGTGCTCATGCGCTTCTACACGGTTCCGACTGCAACTGAGGCACGCCGTTCTGTGACCTGGGCCATCGTCATCATCGGCGCTTTCTACCTGATGACCCTCATCCTGGGCTACGGTGCCGCGGCACTCGTGGGCCCGGACCGCATCCTAGCCGCGCCGGGCGGGGCCAATGCCGCAGCGCCGCTTCTGGCGCTAGAACTCGGCGGCTCGGTATTCATGGCTGTCATCTCGGCGGTTGCATTCGCCACGGTGCTGGCAGTAGTTGCAGGTCTGGCGATTACCGCGTCTGCATCCATCGCGCACGATATCTACCACGCGGTTATCCGTAAGGGAGAGTCCACCGAGTCGGAGCAAGTCCGTGTCTCGCAAGTTACGGTCGTAGTCCTCGGCATCGCTGCCATCATCCTGGGCATTCTGGCTATGACTCAAAACGTCGCGTTCTTGGTCTCTCTCGCCTTCGCCGTCGCGGCTTCTGCAAACCTTCCGACTATCCTGTACTCGCTTTACTGGCGTCGCTTCAATACGGCCGGTGCGGTGGCGTCCATGTACACCGGCGTCATCTCCTGCCTGCTGCTCATCTTCTTCTCCCCGGCAGTATCCGGTTCTGAGACCTCGATGTTCCCGAACGCGGATTGGGCGCTGTTCCCACTGTCGAATCCGGGCCTGGTTTCCATTCCGCTGGCATTCATCGCAGGCTGGTTGGTTTCCATCCTGACCCCGCCGGATGACTTTGAGGATCTGTCCGCAGAGATGGAGGTACGGTCTCTGACCGGCGTTGGCGTGGAGGCCCCAGTCAACCACTAAACCTGGCAGAGTTCTGAGTATTATCTAATGCGTGCTCGATTCTTTGTCTAAAACGAAGGCGGTGCCGATGAAGGTCGGTACCGCCCTCGCCGCGTTTTCACTCGCCGGCGGCCTGCTGTGCGCATGTACACCGTCGCAGCAGCACGATAGTAAGGCCGCCTCGGCGTCGGCAAGCAATGCGTCTGCGTCCGACCTTCGGCATGAGCTGGGGGAGCCTGCGCTTTCCGACGTCCCCGATGACGTCAGTCAGTTCCTCGCGGGTAATGAAGACCAGCAGCTGAGCTACTACCGCATCGGTGATGGAATGCGTATGGCAACGGCAAATGAGCATGAGCCGCGCCCGGCATTGAGCCTTATCAAGCTGTATATCGCGACCTACGTGCTAGAAAAGGGAAGCTTCGAGGATAAATACGAAGCCTTAGATATGATCGCCAGCTCCTCAGATGCAAGCGCAGAAGATCTCTTTGAGAAGTACCCGAATTCCATTGACTCCGTGGCAAAGGAATATGGATTGCAGGCCACGAAGGCCGGTGATCAATGGGGCACCTCGGTGACCTCCATGTATGACGTGGTGCGCTTCGTGGTGCAGCTGAAGGAAGATAACCCCACCCACCCGGTCCTGGTGGCGATGGCCCACGCCGATCCCATCTCGGAAGACGGATACGAGCAGGACTACGGCACGGCGAAACTGCAAAATGTAGTGGGCACCAAGTGGGGCTGGTCAAATGACAAGACCTTGCACTCTTCGGTTTCCTTTGGCAAGAACTTCGTTGTTGCAGCTACCACCTATGGCAGCGCCGATGATCTCACGGACTTTGTAAAAGACGAGGTAACGGGCAGCAACCTGCGTAAGGGCACTGACCGCTACCAAAAGGCGCTCAACGGTGAGAGCGTTGCTCCAGTAAGTCCTTCGAAGCCTTCTACGCCTGCCTCCAAGACGACCATCACCGTGACCTCGACTCTGCCGAAGTCTGAGAAGAAGGGCTCTGATAAGGACCAGAGCAAAGACGGTGGCAAGGCCAAGCGCGGGGATAAGAGCAAGGAGCCTACCGACGCCGGCAAGAAGAGCGCCGAGAAAAAGAAGGACAAAAAGAAAGAGCCGACCTCGTCGGCTCAATCTGAAAGCGCTACTTCAAAGCGTTCTGAATAGTAGAGGCTAGGTCGATGGCTCCCTTGATTTGGTCCTGGGAGACGGAAGAGCCGCCGTAGGAGATGCCGTTCTGGTTTACTTGCGGCAGGCGCATGCCTGGCACCGCGTGCTCTACCTGGGAGCTAAGCGCACCCATCGCATCAGAAGACTGCGGGGAGATACCCGGGATGTTGCCCGGCTGTGCCGGTGCGGCCGGTTTCGGTGCGGAAGGCTTGGCTGGTGCAGCAGGTGCCTTCGGGGCCTTCTGGCCCGGCATCCATTGGCCCCAGTCGCGGGCGTAGACCTCGTTGATGTCCACGGTCACGCCGTCGATGGTGCGCTGCATGTTGCCCGGCAGCTGGTGAATCGTGGTGCGTGGGTGGATCTTGCCGTTCGAACCCCAATCGTGCATCCAGAAGAAGGAGCCGATTCCATCGCGCACGCACCACTCGATCGTGTTGTAGTTGCCGTATACGCCGGTCTGGTAGCCCGCTGCCGAAAGCAGGCGGCTAAAGGCCTGTAGGTAAGGCTTGATCTGTTGGTCGTACTGGGCGCGGGTCGGGTTATCGTCAATCGCGATGTAAATCGGGCGATTGGTCGGTCCGCCTGCTGCCCTGTGCAGGGCAATAGCCTGCGGGGCGTGGATGGCTGCACCTGCGGCACCTTGCTTCCAATCGGCGGTTTCGGCACGGCCAAACTGGTAGATGGAGGCCGTCGCCAAGCCCTGCGCGGCGTTAGCCTTGGTTTCCTGCAAGGTGACGGGCTTGCCGGTCATCCAGGATTCGGCGCCGGGGCGACGCTTGGAAACATAACGGATGGCGCCGAGATGGCCCGCGCGCTTGATGCCTGCGGCGGAAGGAACACCGACGGCGAAGTCGATGATGGTGCCGCGCACCGGTCCAAGCGCCGCTGCATTCGGAACGGCAGAACCGATGGCGCCTGCGGTCAGGGCGAGAGCGCTGACCTTTAAGAGGCCGCGACGGGAGAAAGATGGTGACATGTTGAGCTCCTGCAGTAATCACATTTGTCACAGTAGTTAACAATTGCACCATAGCAGGAGGTCTTGGGGCATTCCCGGAGTGCAACCGCATGTCGCGCTTTTACTTCGGGAAACTATTTTGAGTCGTTCCTAAACGTCACTTGCGTGGAGTTCTCAACCGTGCGCGATACCGTGCAGTCCTTCTCATGAGAGATGCGAATCAGGTTGTCCACGAGCTTGCGCGCTTGGTTGCCCTCGGGGGTATCCGGGAACGATAGATCGAAGCCCACGCGAACCTCCGACTGGCGCGATGCCCCGTCCTCATTTACGCGGTCGCCTTCCATGTGCACATCAAAAGATTTCGGCTCCGCGCGCTGGGACGTTACGACGTCTACCTCCACTGCGGCAGACCCCGCAACGGCCGCCAAAAGGTGTCCCTCCAACGATAACTAGCCGTTCCCGGCGGACGAGCGAGATGCTGGCGTCATCCGGATTGATGGCGCGGTATACCGAAATTTCCACGCCGTTAAGGTCAATGCAGGATTGCTTAGTGCTCTCACTTATGGCTTAGAGTTCAAGCGGGTTCAGACTATATACGACACTGCCTTCTGAGAGCATGGTGATGAAGATGGGTGTGATAACCAGCGTTCCGTGTCGGCTGTGATCGGTATTAGCCTAAAATTTTATGCTTAAGACGGCGGGTGTAACCGCTGCAAAACGGCGGCACCGTGCCATCGCTGAGCTGGTCATGGTTCTTGCGGGGTGGTGATCTAAAAAACCAAGGGCGGCGCGAAGCGGATGCGCACCGTTTGTCCCATCGCTGGCTTATCGTCCGCGGTGGTGCGGAATGTGGTTCCCGATCCATGGGTGGCGGTAACGGAGTAGTGGCCGGCTTCGTAAATGGCAGAGTCAACTACTGCTGGAACCGTGGCACCTGGATGGTTTTCCTCCACGATTGTTGCGTGGTGCGGTAGGATGGCGGCCTTAGTGCCTTCGCCCCGCACGGAGACTTCACTCAATGGCCAAGAAATGCCAAGGGTTGGGCACTCGACGCGGCCTCCTGAGATAGCGGCCTGGACTATTGTGGCATCCGCAATAAATCCCGCGACCAGCGGGCTTCCGGGACTTTCCAGCAGCTGTTGTGGGGTAGCAATCTGCTGGATTTCGCCGCCATCTAGAACCACGACTCTATCTGCGATTGCCAGCGCCTCGGCGCGATCGTGGGTGACGTGCACCGTGGTTAAGCGCTGCTTTTGCGTCAGGGTTACCAGCTCGCGGCGCAAATTATCGCGCAATGGTTCATCGAGGGCTGAAAGAGCTTCATCCAGTAATAAAACCGTGGGATTAGCAACGATCGCCCGGGCCAGCGCAACGCGCTGGCGCTGCCCACCAGAAAGGCTGTCCGGAGTACGGTTCTCGAATCCTGGCAGGCCCACGAGAGCTAAAGTCTCAGAAATGCGCTCTTCGCGCTCGGGCTTTGCTACTTTCGCCTGGCGCAACGGGTAGCCAACATTGTCTTTAACAGACATGTGCGGCCAGATCGCGTGCTGTTGGAAGACCATGCCGATGCTGCGTTTCTCGGGAGGAATAGCAGTCATCTTCCGGCCATCTATGTAAAGCTCACCTGACGATGGAGAAATAAAACCAGCGATGGTGCGTAAGAGCGTGGTTTTACCGGAGCCTGACGGGCCAACGAGTGCAATGAGTTCCCCAGGTTCGATGGAGAGGTTGATATCGCGCAAGCCGGTGGTTCCGTCCGGAAAAGTGACCGTGAGGTGGGAAGCTGCAATTTTCGCCATTATTAAGTCCTTACCTTGGGAGCACGGATAGTCAGTGCGACGGCAATGATGCCAAGTAGCGCAAAGAGCAGGGCGAGTGCCGATGCCTGGTTATAATTTCCTGCCTGTTGCAGGTTGAAGACTTGGACACCCAGTGTTGTCGTTCCGGGTGCGACGAGGAGTACGGAAATAGTAAGTTCTCGAATCGCGGTCACCGCTACGAGCACCGCACCGGATATCGCCGCTGGAATGGTCATCGCGCCGGTGGTAGTAAATAGCGCCTTAAGCGGCGTGGCGCCGGAAATGCGCGCTGCTTCTTCCACGGTGACCGGGGTGCTTATTAGCGGGGCACGCACGGCCTGGACAACGAGTGCGGTAAAAGCACAGACGTAGGCGATAAGGATTATCCAAATGGTGTTATACAGCCCAGTATAGCGCCCGGCAATCAGCCAGGCGACACCGATGATAAGCCCAGGCAGCGCGCTCGGTAGCAGTGCAGAAAGGGTTAAAAGCGTATTTCCTCGAGCCTGAGTCCGGGTCACTAGAATTCCGATGACCCAACCAAGAACCCCGCAGATTATCGCGGCGGTTATTGACAGAAATGCGGAATTACTGAGTCCGTCGATGACGCGCGGGTTGGATAAAGCGCTGCTAAAGTTCGCCAGCGAGATGGTTTCTAAGGTAAATGGAACCCCAGGAGCTGGCAGCAATGCGCGGTAGGCCAAACCGAGAATTGGGCCAATGGAAATGGCGAGCCCGCACACCCACATGATGATCGTGACCGGCCAGCGCGCCGAATGCAGTGCGAAACGCGCCGGACTTCCGGAGTCATGTGTAGAAGACGAGTTTTTCAGGGAGGTGAGATAGTCCATGATTACTGTGCCGATTCCCAAAAATAAGAGGACAACGCCGATGGTCGATACCACTTGTAAGGGGTTGGATACGGTGCCGGAATCAATGAACCGGTAAATCATCGTCGCGAGCGTTTCGAACCGAGCCGGCGATCCGATAATAGCGGGAATGCCGAAATCAGCCAGATTAGCAATTGCTGTGAGAGTGAACGCGGACAATAGTGCGGGGCGCAGGAGTGGAAGGGTGACCGTGCGCAGAACTGTCACCACGGAAGCCCCAGATACTCGGGCGGCTAGCTCAAAATCGGGGGAGATGGAGCGCAAGCTTGAAGAAATGATGACATATGCCGTGGGAAAAGAATGGATAGTCATCAGCGCAATGACCCCGTCTGCGCCGTAGATATTCCATATTTCGAACTCAAAAAGCTTATTCAAGCCCTGATTCGGGCCGAAGAGTTGAATCCAGGCGATCGCTCCGATAAATGGCGGAACCAAGAGAGGCGAAAGCAAGAATAGGCGCAGTACCGAAGAGCCGTAGATATCTGTGCGGTCTAGCGCGATGGCAATAACGGTGCCGATGATGACGGCAGCGAGAGCTGAAAGCGCCGTGGTAAATAGCGAATTCCATGTGGCGATGCCGAGCCCTTGCTCTAGCAAGATGGGAATTTGGTTTCCGCCCAGTGCAAGGGAGACAACAAGGGTCAAAGGCGCGATGAACAGGCCAATGGCAATCAGCCACACGCCAACGCGTAGCGCGGATACGGAGGGATTTTTCAACAAGTGGGCCACCAAGAACTAGGAAGACACTGCCTTTTGGAATACCTCGACGGCGGCGTCTTTATCCTTGGTGATTTTCCCCAAGTCCTGGTCCATGAGCTCAATGTCTGTGAGTTCAGGGGTGCCTGCTGGGGTTCCCACGTCCTCACGCACCGGGAGGTACGACTGCTCGACGGCGATTTCTTGTGCCTTCTTTGAAAGCAGGAAGTTGATGTATTTCTGGGCTGCTTCCTGTTCCTGGGAGTCTTTGAATACGCCCGCAGGCTCAGAAATATATGGTGATCCTTCGGTGGGGTAGGCGAGGGCAATTGGGGACCCCTTATCCGCCAGGTCGCGGACTAAGTAATCGACGACCACGCCCACGGGCTTGGAACCGGAGGCGATTTCTTGGGAGGTAGGGCCATTGGAGTCTGCGATCATCGGGGCATTCTTGCCCAGATCTTCGATCCACGCTTCTCCGAGGTCTGAATTATTCTTCCACGCTGAGGCGTTGAATGCCGCTGCACCGGAGACCGCTGGGTTAGGTAAGACGAGTTTGTCTTTGTACTTCGGATCGGTGAGATCCGCCCAGGAGGTCGGGGCATCGTCTTCTGCGATCTCGTCGGTGTTATAAGCAATTATCGTAGGGATTATGCGCGTGCCGACATAAAAATTCTTGTCGTCCTTGGCCTCGTCGATGATGTCATCGGAATCGACATCGGCAAGCTCGATGAGGTCACCATCCTCAGCGTAATTTTCAAAGGTAGGTCCATCGGCTGCCCAGAAAACATCCGCTTCAATGTCGCCAGATTGCTTCTCTGAAGAGATGCGGGCGTTCAAATCACCGGTGCCAGCGCGGTATACATTGACCTCGATATCGGGGTATTCCTCGTTGAAGGCCGCATTGATCTCATCGACCTTTTCCTCTGGTTCGGAGGTATAGACGGTTATTGAGGTTGAGTCGCTGGTCGCCTGTGAATCTTCTTGGTTGGACGCAGGCTCACCGCACGAAGTAAGAAGGACGGTTGAAGCAAGGGCTATGGCAGAGAGAGAAGTGTGCTTCGACTTCATCGTGGGAGTTCCTCCAGAGAGAATAGTGATCAGGAACATCAATCTAACTGCACTGAAGTTAAGACAACTTGGGATCGATGTAAACGTGCAGTAAATTTTTAGCACCCTTGATCGGGTGCTTGGAGGGTGAGGTGGTTAAGTCGCCCTTTCAAGACTGCATTAAACGGTATCCGCTTCTTTGATCCCACCAACGCGAGCGATTATGGCGGATGGCTCGGCGCGTTATCGTCATATTCGGCCGTGGCTGGAGACCACGGTGAGGCGTACACCGGTGGCCGTTATTGAGAGCGCCTAGAGATATCGGTGCAGATGCTGGCAGACCCGCTGGAATACTAGCTTTGTGCAGTGTGCTAGGCGCTTTCCGATGGCCACATTCATCCAGCGTTTTCCATGGCGGGGTTACGCGCCAAACAATCAATCTGCTTGAAAACGGCCGGTATAACCCGACCCTCAAGTTTTGCCTTGCGATCTGTCACAGGTTGGATAGCTCGCTCGACCAACTATTTTGGGAGGAACAGAATTGCCAATCCTAAACAAGATCTCTGACGAACGTTTACTCGCAAAGAATCTGCGCAATATCAGAATTGCGTTTGTCATCCAGACCCTAGGCATTATTGTCGTGTTGGTCAACGAATGGATAAAGAACGGTTCGCGGGCGATGTTCGCCGAGCCTTTACACCTCGTTTTGCTGGTTAGCCTCACCGTTTATGTGGCGCTCACGATTCCTATAGCGCGCGAGAATGAGGAACAGTAGGAGCCGGGGTGGCCCGAAAGCGGGCGTACTGCTGAAACCCATTACGTTGTTAGCAGTTCCACCCCAGGGC
>NZ_KV827746.1:240999-245235 GCF_001836185.1 Corynebacterium sp. HMSC036D03 | reverse complement strand
ACCAAGCCCCACACACAAACAACTTGACACGCTCGACTGTGATGCTCGGTCTTGCAATTGGCGCAACACCATTGGCACAGGCAGACACTGCTCCCGCTACTGAAGCAACGCATAATCAAACAACGAAAGCATCCACATCGAAATTGCCAGTGGAAGAGTCCGATAAAACCTATGTCGAATACCGATCTGAAGCAGATCGTGAAGCTTTCGAGAAGCTCGGCCAATATATCAAGTATGACGAAAAAGGACTCGCCACTGCGGTTATCCCCGCGGATGTTCGCTCAGCAAATAAAGACGGCGCTACCAGGATCGATGAATTTATTCAACAGAATAATTCAGCCGTCGACCCGGCTGGACACCCTACTTTTACCACATACGGAAATGAAACAAAGGTGTCCCACTGGGGGCCAGTCGTAAAAGTTTATCTGAGTCACAATGTGGTTTCTAAAGCTACTAAAATTTTCACTGCCGGAGGCGCCGCTGGCGCGGTGACAAAAGAAATCATTGCAGAAGGACTCGCAGCTTCAGTTGCTGGATGGGTTGCAGTAGGACTAGGGGCCCTTGTTGCAGCAGGAGCTTTATGCGACTGGAATGACCAGGGAATCATCCTTTGGCAAAATCCTGTCCCAGGAATGAACCCCCCTTATGTTTGCACACCACAGAAGTAAGTAAACTGCTCCCCCTAGTTGTACTGAAACAGACACCCTCACAATGCAATACCGGAATCAGCTCCTTGAAGTGCTAAACGCCTAGGAACAGACCAGACCAACTTTGTTGGAGGCTAGTTGATACTCGGCAGAGTTTGTTGTCGGACGTAAATGCCCTGAGGGCCGATACAGGACACTAGACCAGCAGCCCTACCCGCCTGCAAAAGGCGGCAACACGTCAACACGCGTCGCACCCGTGAGGGTGGCGGCGCGTTCGGCGTTTTTGCCATCCACCAGGAAGGTGCAGCGGTCTAGCACCTCGCCCAAGCTCATGCCGGCCTCGGTGGTGCCACTGTGCTCTGCGGCCACGGTGTCCAGCAGCTCGCCTAGCGTTGCAGGAGCTGCAATCTGTTCGTGGCTTACACCTGCCGCTGCGCGGGCGGCGGCGAAATAGTGAATTTCAACCATGTCTGCCACTATGCCAGTTTTTGCATTGAAAGTGCCGTTAAAATTGGGGAGGTTAACCAGACACATAAGGAGAGGCACGCCAGCATGCGTAGTTACGAAGAACACCTAGCAGCTATCCGTGGGGCACTACCTGCACCGACGGTGGTGACGCGCTCGTTGCTGGAGGTCAATGGCTTGATCCTCGCGCGCACCATCGCCGCGGCTTATGACATGCCGCGCTTTAATAACTCGCAGATGGACGGCTACGCCATCACCACGACGGAAGGCGGCACCTTCACCGTCGGCCAGACGGTAGCTGCCGGTGCTATGCCCAGCGCGGCACAGGATGGCATCGCGGCCCCAATCATGACCGGCGCCAAGGTTCCAGAGGGCACCGTGACCATCGTCCCGGTGGAGCAATGCGAGCCACCGCAGTTCCCGCGCGAGGGTGAAAAGGTCACCATTCCGGCGGCTCCGGCGGGCCAGTTCATCCGCGAGGCCGGATCCGACATCGCGGCTGGCAAGGTGCTGGTGGAGGAAGGCACGCGGCTGGCCCCAGCCATCATCGGCACGCTGGCCTCCCAAGGCATCACTGAAGTCGAGGTCTATGCCCCAGCACGCATCGTGGTCGCCACGGGTGGCGCGGAGATCGGCGGCCAAGGTGCGACCAGCATCCCTGATGCGAATGCACCGATGATTGCTGCTCTCTGCCGCGAGTACGGCATTGAGGTCGTCGCCTTTGTACGCACCAACGATGACCCAGGCGTCCTGCGCTCCGATCTGGAAGGCGTGGTCCGCGTTTACCAGCCCGACGCCATCGTCACCTCCGGCGGCGTATCCCACGGCAAGTTCGAAGTCGTGCGCCAAGTCTTCGAAGAAGACGGCTGGTTCGGCCACGTGGCACAGCAGCCCGGCGGACCGCAGGGACTGTCCAAGCTAAGCAGCGTCCCGGTTATCTGCCTGCCCGGCAACCCCGTCTCCACGCTGGTCAGCTTCCGCATCTACGTAGGCCCCACACTGGGTCGCGCCAGGGCCGCACACACCGCGCAGGTCACCGTTCCAGTCACCGGCTTGGAAAGCCGCGACCAGTTCCGTCGCGGCATCATCGACTATGAAAACGGCATCGCCACGGCCGAGCTCTTCGCCGGCACTGGTTCGCACCTGATTTCGCAGGCCATGAGCGCCAACGCCCTCATCCGCATCCCGGCCGGCGCACAGCTGCAGCCGGGCGATGTCGTTGAGGTCATCCCGTTCTAATGGCGCGACGTGCAGTAGTAGTGGTTGCCTCCACCCGCGCGGCGGCGGGCATCTACGAAGATCGTTCCGGCCCCATCGCGGTGGAGTTTCTGCGGCGGATGGGCTTTGATACCCCGGATGCGCTCGTGGTACCCGATGCCGAAATCGCCGAGGCCCTCGATAAGGTCTTCGCCGCCCAGCCCAGCGTCATTTTAACCTCCGGAGGCACGGGCATTTCGCCTGACGACGCCACGGTGGAGGCCGTCTCCGCGCATCTGGCACGGGAGCTGCCGGGGATAGCGCATGCTTTTTACGCGGCGTCGGCAAGCGTGCCCACTGCCGCGCTCTCGCGTACCGTCGCCGGCGTCAACGCGCACACCTTCGCCATGGCGCTGCCCGGTTCCACCGGCGGGGTGAAGGATGGTTGTAAGGTTTTGGAACCTTTGCTGCCGCACATCGTCGATCAATTGGAAGGAAGGCATGAGCACTGATCCCGCCTTTGTCAGCGCCGATACCGGAAAGGTAATCGGGGCGATGATGACGAGCTCGCCCATTGAAAAGCCCGATATTTCCACCCCGGCGATGGGTGCCGTGGTCACCTTCGACGGCATCGTGCGCAACCATGATGGCGGGCGCGGCGGCGTGGAGCTCTTGCGCTATACCGCGCACCCCACTGCCGAATCCGAGATCTCCCGCGTGGCGCAAGAAGTCATCGCCGCGCATCCGAATACCCGCCTGTGGTGCGCACACCGCACCGGTGATCTGCGCGTGGGCGAGGCAGCATTCGTGGTGATCGCTGCCGCGGCCCACCGCGGGGACGCTTTCGCGGCTGCGGAAGAGTGCGCCAACCGCGTGAAGGCAGAGGTGCCGATTTGGAAAGAACAGCGTTACGCGGATGGTTTTAGCAATTGGGTGGGCTTGGAATGAGTAGGCGCTACGCACGCCAAGAGGCCCTGTGGGGTACAGAGGGCCAGGCCAAGCTAGCTAATGCAACGGTGGCGGTCATCGGTGCCGGCGGGCTTGGCTCGCCTGCCCTGCTCTACCTCGCGGGTGCAGGTGTGGGGCGCATCCTACTTTTCGACGACGACGTGGTCTCCTTATCCAATCTGCAACGCCAAGTCATCCACGGGATGGACGATATTGGTGGGCCGAAGACTGCGTCGGCCGCGGAGACGATCCATCAGCTCAACCCGGAGGTACAGGTACTGCAGTACCCGCGCCTAAGCTCCGCCACGGCGCTTGCGCACTTGGCTGAAGCCGACGTTCTCTTGGACGGCACCGATAATTTTGAAGCCCGCTACCTGTGCTCTTGGGCGTGCCACGAGCTGGGTATTCCGCACGTGTGGGCGTCGATTTTGGGATTCGATGCGCAGCTTTCCGTCTTCTGGTCTGGGCACGGTCCGGTCTACGAGGACGTCTTTCCCACGGCACCTGCCCCTGGCTCGGTGCCTTCGTGTTCCCAAGCCGGCGTGCTGGGCCCCGTGGTGGGCACGGTAGGTTCTGCCATGGCATTGGAGGCACTCAAGTACCTCACGGGTACGGGCACGCTGCTGACCGGAAAGATTGGATACTTCGATGCGCTGACCTGCACTTGGGAGTACATTCCGGTGGTTGCCGGCGGCGCAACGCCCACGCAGCCTGCCGACGCCCCCGAAGTACGCACCGTCCCCTCCGGCTACCGCATCATCGATGTGCGCACCGAGGAAGAACGCGCGGAGCATTCCATTCCCGGCTCCGAGCACTTCCTTTTGGACCGCATCCTGGCGGGTGAGAATCCCCGGCTCGGCCACGACGAACCCGCCGTGATCCACTGCGCCGGCGGCATCCGCTCCGCCCAAGCCGTAGCCGCACTGCGCGAGCGCGGTTACACGCAGGTCTACTCCCTGCGCGGCGGCATCAACGCATG
>NZ_KV827746.1:100378-240899 GCF_001836185.1 Corynebacterium sp. HMSC036D03 | reverse complement strand
CTGAATCACCAGGTTTCTGGCCGCTATTTACATATATCGGTACATGAAACCACGCCTGGCAATGCGAAGGGCGTTTGAAGGAAACAAAAATCTCGAGACACCATCCAAAGGAACGATGTCTCGAGACTTCACACGGCGGAGACGGCGGGATTTGAACCCGCGGTGGTTTGACCCACGCTGGTTTTCAAGACCAGTGCATTCGGCCGCTCTGCCACGTCTCCTTGTCTTGCGACCCACTAAGCCTACTAAACCTAGCGATGCAGATCATATTCGGCCTCGGAGTTTTCGTTAAGCTGGGTGGGCATGAAAGCTATCGTGCAGACCAACCCTGAAGATCCCGGCGCGCTGGAGCTAGGTGCCGTCGAAAAGCCGCTGCTCCACCCCGGAGAAGTTCTAGTAAAGGTCCATGCCGCGGGTGTGAACCGCGCCGACCTCTTGCAAGCGCGCGGACACTATCCGCCACCAGCAGGCGCTTCCGAGACCATCGGCCTAGAGGTGGCCGGTGAAATCGTGGATGCAAATGGCACCGAGTGCAAAGAAGGCACCCAGGTTGGCGCGCTGCTTGCCGGCGGTGGTTACGCCGAATATGTCGCGGTTCCAGCGGGCCAGCTGCTGCCCATTCCGAAGGGCTTTTCGCTTACCGATACCGCCTCAGTCATCGAGGTGGCCTGCACCGTATGGTCCAACCTCGCCATGGAAGCGAACCTGCACGCTGGGCAGACCATTCTCATTCATGGTGGAGCGGGCGGCATCGGCTTGTTCGCCATCCAGGTAGCCAAGGCGCTGGGCGCTACTGTTGCGGTGACGGCCGGCTCCGCGGAAAAGCTGGAGACCTGCAAGAGCTACGGCGCAGACATCCTTATTAATTACAAGGAACAAGACTTCGCCGAAGAGCTAAAGAACCAATGCGATGTCATCCTCGACATCATTGGCGCGAAGTATCTCAAACAGAACCTGAAGGCACTGGCTACCGACGGCCACATGGTCACCATCGGCTTGCAAGGCGGCACGAAGGAAGAGCTCAACATGGGCATCGTCCTAGCAAAGCGCCTCACCGTGCAGGGCACGACGCTGCGCTCCCGCAGCATTGAGGACAAAGCCGCAATCGTGGCAGACACCGTCGCCAACGTGTGGCCATGGCTGGAAGATGGCACGGTCAAGCACCATCTCCACGGCACTTACCCGCTGGCCGAGGCCGCCGCTGCGCACGAGGCACTAAACTCCGGCGCCGTCACCGGCAAGTTGGTGCTGACGGTGTCTTAAACGTCTTGTGTCTAAGCTACCGGCTTAGGCCAAAGACGCCACCACGCGCGTGAGGTGTTCAATATCGTGGCGGGTGTTGAACGGGCCCAAGGCCACGGTAACGGCGCCGCCGATTTCGTCGGCGCCCATCTCCGTAAGAAGCGGGGTGCGCAGCGCCAACGTCGTGACCAGGCCGTTGTCGATGAGGCGGCGGTGCACTGTTTCTGCCGGTACGTTCTGCACCGCGAAGGTAAGCCGCGGCAGGCGGTCCTTTGAAGCGCCGGCGGCGGCCTCACCCGTCACGCCCAAGATGTGGACGGCCGGCAAGGTCTCCAAGTAGGCGTACATGTCATTGGTCAGATCGCCCAAGTACTCATTCAGCGCCTCCATTGACTTGTGCACGCGCACACGGCGCGAACCAGCTTCACCGCCAGCCAACGCTGCCAAGTGATCAACTAGAGGGCCAACGCCACCGGCCAGGCCGGTAGATACCGGGGTCTCTAGTTTTTCCGCAGAATTAGAAGCCTTCACCGGGCTATGCGCATCGACGCGGCGGAACATCGCTTCATCACGGAATACTAGGGCCGCTAACTGCGGGCCGCCGAGCATTCCGATATCAATGCCGATGATGTCCGCGCCGAGTTCATCAAAGTCCAGGGGACGATAAGGCGCGAGCGCGGAGACATCGACAAGCGTCCACGCGCGCGAGCGCGAACGAATCTTCTCAATAATCTCCGCCGTGGGTGTTACCGTGCCCAACAGCTCATGCGCTGCGGAGAAAGAAACGAGGCGTGTCGAGCCGTCGACAAGCTCGGCGTACTGGAAAGTCGGCAGCTCACCCGTGCCCAGATCCGGCTGTGCCCAACGCACTTCTGCATCAAGCTCCGACAACGCGGAGTACAGCGCCGGCGGATCCAACTTGGACAGAACCACCGAAGAATTATGACGCAACATCGGGCGCAGGCTGCGCGCCAAGGTCTGGTACAAAGCCGGCAGCGAAGGGCCTAAGACCACGCGGCTGGCCTTCGAGCCCACGAGATCCGCAATCGCCATGCGCGCGGCGTCGTAATGCGCAGAGCCCTCCAACCGGCCCGGCGCGCTATTCGCGGAATGCGCGCCCGTGGCATCTTCCTGCGGGGCTACTGCTGGGGACATACGGAATGAGCGAGCCACGCCGGCCGCTACTCGTTCAGAGATCTGCGGCGCAGCATTCGCGTTGAGGTAGGTCCACCCGTCCGATAGGCCAGTGTAAAGACCTCGCACACTGGCGACGTCATACCGTGCTGGCAAGCCTAATGGCATGTATAAAACCTTCCTCTACGCCTTTCATTGGTACCCAAACGCAACGTTTGTAGGGGCCGCTGTGGGGCAGTCGACTCCCTACTCTATACGGCTTTGGGTTTGGTTTCCTAAAAAGGAATTTTTGCAGGTTACAGCCATTCCCCCAGTACAGACGGCGTGTAGATACCCGTTTGTCCAGCACGCGCGCTAGGGTGTTTTGACGTGCAAGATAACAACCAACTGCGCGCCGACATCGCCCGCATGACCTCCACCCCGGAGGAAAGCGCGGTACCGGCCTCCCAGTCCATGACCATGAAGGCGGCTTTTGCCGATCTTATCCAAGGCGCCAAACAGCGCGAATTGTGGTTCATGCTGGGCATTCAGGACATCAAGCAACGCTACCGCCGCTCGGTTCTAGGACCTTTCTGGATCACCATCGCCACCGGTGTGATGGCAGCAGCACTGGGCCTTTTGTACTCCATGCTCTTCCAGATCCCAGTCGCGGAGTTCCTGCCTCACGTCACCGTGGGCCTTATCATGTGGAACTTCATCTCGGGCGCAATCAAGGAAGGCTCCACCGTCTTCATTGACAACGAGGGCCTCATCAAACAGCTCCCGGCTCCCCTATCGGTGCACGTCTACCGCCTGGTGTGGCGCCAAACGCTATTCTTGGGCCACAACCTCATCATCTGGCTGCTGCTCATCCTTATCTTCCCGCGTCACCTGGGTTGGGAGTTCTTCCTCTTCATCCCGGCACTTGGCCTCCTACTGGTCAACGGCGTGTGGGTAGCAATGTTCTTCGGCATCGTGGCAACCCGCTATCGCGACATTGCACCACTGCTCGAGGCACTCACGCAGCTGCTGTTCTACGTCACGCCGATTGTCTGGATGACCAACACTTTGAAGGAGCAAGGCGGTGCCGTGGGCAACCGCGCTCGCATCGCAGAGATCAACCCGCTGTATCACTACATGGAGATCGTGCGTGCCCCCATGATCGGTGAGCCCGTCGCGGGCTACCACTGGCTTATCGTCATCGCGTGTACCGTCGTGGGCCTCCTCGTCGCCGGCCTAGCCATGCGCCAATGGCGTTTCCGCGTGAGCTACTGGGTATAGCGCAAGCTGCACGAAAGGATCTTCAACAATGGTTTCTATCGATACTTATAACGCTTGCGTGGACTTTCCCATCTTTGATGCCAAGTCCCGCTCCTTAAAGAAGGCTGTACTTTCCTCAGCCGGCGGTGCGATTGGCCAAAACTCCGACAAAACCGTCGTGGTTGAGGCCCTCAAAGACATCAACCTTCACCTCCGCGAAGGTGACCGCGTAGGTCTCGTGGGCCACAACGGCGCCGGCAAGTCCACGCTGCTGCGTCTGCTTTCTGGCATCTACGAGCCCACGCGCGGCACTGCCGACGTTCGCGGCCGCGTCGCCCCCGTCTTCGACTTGGGCGTGGGCATGGACCCAGAGGTCTCCGGCTACGACAACATCATCATCCGCGGCCTATTCTTGGGCCAGACCATCAAGCAGATGAAAAACAAGATGGATGAGATCGCCGAGTTCTCTGAACTGGGTGACTACCTCGCCATGCCGCTGCGCACCTACTCCACCGGTATGCGCGTACGCTTGGCGCTCGGCGTGGTTACCTCCATCGAACCGGAAATCCTGCTGCTCGATGAGGGCATCGGCGCAGTCGACGCCGCCTTCATGGCCAAGGCCCGCGTGCGCCTGCAGGAGCTGGTTAAGCGCTCCGGCATCCTCGTCTTTGCTTCCCACTCCAATGACTTCCTGGCCCAGCTGTGCAACACTGCGCTGTGGATTGACCACGGCACCGTCCGCTCTGCCGGCGAGGTCTCTGAAGTCGTGGGCCAATACGAAGGCCCCGAGGTAGGCGAATACGTCAAGGACTTGCGCCGCCGCTTCGACAACGAAGACGACTAAGCCCCAAGCATCTCCTTTAACTCACCGGTTACGCCTTCTACTTCGATGGTGTAGCCGGTGTCGCCGTAAAGCCACTGGCATCAATCCGCACAGCAAACGGCGGCCACATCTGTTCTAATTCCATGTCCAAAGCCTATCCCCGGCGCCACGGGTGGCAGAATAGAGCTCATGACTGCCACCTTGAACGCCGCCGGTTCGACGGCCGCCGTAATCGTCACCCACCAGCGCGTGGAACTGCTTCGCGCCTCATTGGAGCAGGTAGCGCACCAAACCCACCCTGTGCAGTGGATCATCGTGGTGGACAATGGGGCCGAGACCGCAGTCGAGGAATTGGTCAATGAGATTGCCGGTGACCGCGCCGTCTACGTTCCTTCCCAGACAAACCTGGGCGGCGCGGGCGGCTTCGCCCTTGGCTTCCTCACGGCTCTTTCGTTGGGCGCCGACGCCGTGTGGTGCGCCGACGACGACGGCCGCCCCGCCGATAAAAACGTGCTCGCAGAGCTCTACCGCGTGGCAGAAGCCAACGGCTTGCACGAGGTCTCCCCTGCCGTGTGCAACATCAACGAACCAGCCCGCCTGGCCTTCCCGCTGCGCCAGGGCCTCGTGTGGCGCCGCTACATGAGCGAGCTCGAGGGAGACTTCCTGCCAGGTATTGCATCGCTTTTCAACGGCGCACTGATTTCGGCGGAAGCCATGCAGATAATCGGTGTACCGGATTATCGCCTCTTCATCCGTGGCGACGAAGTGGAATACCACCGCCGCTTAGCAGGCTCGGGCCTCAAGTTCGGCACCGCGCTGACCACCAGCTACCTACACCCGGATGGTTCCGACGAGTTCAAGCCGATTCTTGGCGGCAAGATGCACACCCAGTACCCAGACGGCGAGTTCAAGAGGTTCTTTACTTACCGCAACCGCGGCTATCTACTCTGGCAGCGCGGCATGCGCAAGCTCCTGCCCCAAGAATTCGCGCGCTTTGGCTGGTTCTTCCTCGTCCAAAAACGCGATCCACAAGGCTTTGTAGAGTGGCTTCGCCTGCATAACCAGGGCCGCAAGGAAGACTTCCGCCGGCCCTAACTAATCCTCCACCACGAAGGATTTCCGGGTGCGGCGGAAGATTACCCAGCGCTGCACGAAGAAGTTGATGGTGGTGGCCGTGCCCTGCGCAAGAACATACGCCGCGACCAGCGCCAACGTGGATGACCAAGCCAGGTCCTCGTCAAAGAAGTTAAAAGCCCGGCGGTAGATCACCATGTTGACCAAATAAGTCAGGGCGTACGTCGCCGCCACTGCCACAAGGCGGCGTTTGGAGGCTTTGGCGTTGAACGTCCAACGGCGATTGAGCAAGTACGCCACGAGCGTGCCAAAGATAAAGCCAACGGTGCGGGCGCCATCTTTATCAAGCAGCCCCAAGCCCAGCTGCAGAAGCCACGTTAGGCCAGCATCAACGATCGCAGAGATTACGCCCGTAATAACAAACTTGGTTCCCTGCGCCTGCAGGGAATTCGAGCGTGAGAGCTTCTCTGCGCTAGTCACCATTAATCTCCCTTAAAGATGAAGATGCGCTGAATGGCAAAGTTGGTTACCGTAGCCACACCCTGCGCGATGACAAACGCGATGGTGTCTTTGACTGCTCCCTCAAAGCCCATAGAAATCAGCGGCTCGTTGAGCACCCAGTACAGGAAGTTCTGTACCGCAAAGGTCGAGGCATACAACGCCGCCACGGCACCCGCAGTGCGGCCGGAGACCTGCGCGCCGAAAGTCCAACGCGCATTGGCAACGTAAGCAGCGATGGTGCCAAAGACCCAACCGATTGCCTTTGCCGCAGAACGGTGCAGGCCAAAATGGGTCAGCAACAAAGTAAGTCCGTAGTCAATTGCCGCTGTGAACACGCCCACGAATACGAAACGGAAAAGCTGCGTCGCCAGCGAGGTGCGGCGCACCTCGACGTCGCGGGGCGCCGCGTCAGAAGGATTTTTATCAGTCACGGCTAAAAAGCCTACCTGCGCAGTAGGGCACGGTAAATGTCAAGACGATCCACCGGTGCTAGTGCCTCATCCCCATAGGCGCCCACGCTTGCAAGCACAGAAAGCGAAGCGCTACACAACTCGCGTATTTCTTCGCCTGTTAAGAGCTTGCCTTCATCAGAGACCCAACCCAAGGCATCCATCGTGGACTCTGCCACGGAATTGCTAAGCTCCCGCCCGCCCATGCAGGTCAGCGCTAAGACCATGGACCAAAACGAGTCCTGGCCTTCTGCGGTAACTTCCCGCGGCAAAGAATCTAGGACTGATAAAGGCGCGTTTGAATCACTGCGCTCTAAATCGAGCGCCTGCAGCAGCGGCACGAAATCAAAAAGCTTGCTGCGCTGGATGAGCGCACGCACCGGCGGGGTCACGATGTTGAGCACTTCATCGATGGTCTCTTGGCCAGTTAATTGCGCATTGATGGCAGTAAGATCGAAAGGCTGCGTGAAGGCGCCCGATCCGCCTACACACAATGATTCAGGGGTACCGGAATCGCGCGGGTAAATGTCAACCACAACCAGGCTAAAGTCCCACAACCCCCAGGCATAGTCCAGCTGCACGCCCTCACGCCACAAAAACTCGGAGACTTGATGCTTGGGATCGATGCGGGCCCCGCGGGCTTCATGGTGTTCAAAGAAGTGCCACGGCGAATCTTCATCGGGAAGCCCGAAGCAGACTTCGAGCACGTGGTGGAGTTGCTCAAAGGTAAGGGCGTCAGAAAACCCGATTTGGCGGTGGACTTCGACGTCCGCGCTCACGTTGGAAACCTGGCAGATGACGGTGAGAGGCTCGCGGCGCAGGGTCACGACAGAGTTGTCACGCTTGGCGCGTGCCGTACTCAAATCTGTGACCCCGAGGCTCATGAGCCCCACCATACGCAAAGTTGCGGGTCAAAGTTGTGGAGGCAAGCGCGTGAGGCTACGCCGCGCGCTTGGCGATGTCGCGTGCTTCCAGCTCGCTCACCACAAAAAGCAGGCCCGCGCCGATGGCCCCCAGAGTGGTCCATGGCTTCTGCACACCGCGCTTGCGCAGGGGCTTGACCATGGCCTGCGCAACCTTGACGTTGATGAAACCACCGGCGATGAGAACCAGTACCACGGCAACAAATGCTGCCCAGGCCTTCACGTCCATCTCTTGTTCTTGTGCCTGCACCGGCTGCTGTTCTTCCTGCTCGCGCTGCGCATTGGTCACCGCAACCAGCGCGCCGAAGCCCAGAAACGAGCCGATATAAGCGGCAACGAGTGCCTTCTTGTTCTTGATCCAATCTGGATAGGAGGTCATAAGGCCCAAAGCCAGCGATTGCGTTATGCGGCCAGACAGGGTGTCATCGAGTGCGTAGCGGTCGACGCGCTCGGTTTCTTGTGCGGAGTCTTGCTCAGTCATGGGGATTACTTTATGCGGCACTAAGCTAAAGCGCATGTACTCCTCAAAGAAAGAGCACCTAACCCCTGCCCAGCGCGCAGCCCAAGACGAACGCGCTGAAGACGACAAGTACAACGGCCACTTCCTGGCCACCGAGCACACCAATCTCCCGCTCGATGGGTTTATGACGCGCCTGATGGCTGAGGAGCTGCCTATCCTCGATTCCACTTCGCGCCGTCGGGTCTATGAGATTCTGCGTTCCTACAAGGGCCCGGAGATTACCTCCCAGGAGCAGCTCCCAGCAGAGATCCGCGAGCTCATGGATCTGTATTAGATCTGTTTTAGAAGGCCAAATCAACACATTCGGGCACGGCCGATGCCCGAACATGTTCCAAATATCACTAACGTCACGCACGTCACGTGTCCGTGTTGGTGAGTAGGCTAGGAACGACATATCACGTCGAGTAAAGAGTAAGAGATGGAACTACATACCACCGAAAAGTCCCTGCACGGCTGGGGCCGCACCGCGCCGACGACTGCCCACGTACTGTCCACCGAAGACGTCGAGGTCATCAAGAAGGCCGTCGCCCAGGTTGCAGAAGATAACTCCGACAAACCAGCACACCTGCGCCGCGGCGTCATCGCCCGCGGCATGGGCCGTTCCTACGGTGACCCTGCCCAAAACGGCGGCGGCCTGGTCATCGACATGCAGCCGCTGAACAAGATCCACTCCATCGATCCGGAAACCGCAATCGTCGACGTAGACGGTGGCGTAACTCTGGATCAGCTGATGAAGGCCGCCCTGCCATACGGCCTGTGGGTCCCGGTTCTGCCAGGCACCCGCCAGGTCACCATCGGCGGCGCAATCGGCCCGGATATCCACGGCAAGAACCACCACTCCGCCGGTTCCTTTGGCAACCACGTCACCTCCATGGAGCTGCTCGTGGCAGACGGCCGCGTACTCCACTTGGAGCCTAACGGTTCCAAGGATGATCCAGACGGAGAGCTCTTCTGGGCCACCGTCGGCGGCATGGGCCTGACCGGCATCATCCTGCGCGCGCAGATCCGCATGACCAAGACCGAGACCGCCTACTTCATCGCGGACACTGACCGCACCGAGAACCTGGATGAGACCGTAGCCTTCCACTCGGATGGCTCCGAGCACAACTACACCTACTCCTCTGCTTGGTTCGACGTCATCTCCCCAGAGCCAAAGCTCGGCCGCTCCACCATCTCCCGCGGCAGCCTGGCCACCCTGGCGCAGCTCGAAGAGCTCGCACCAAAGCTGGCGAAGGATCCGCTGAAGTTCAACGCTCCACAGCTGATGACGGTGCCGGATATCTTCCCGAACTTCACCATGAACAAGCTCTCCCTGATGGCCATCGGCGAGGCTTACTACCTCATGGGCGCGCCGGCTCGTAACAAGATCAAGAACCTGACGCAGTTCTACCAGCCGCTGGATCTCATCGGCGAGTGGAACCGCGGCTACGGTTCCAACGGCTTCCTGCAGTACCAGTTCGTGGTACCGACCGAGGCAGTTGAGCCTTTCAAGGAGATCATCCGTGACATGCAAAAGTCCGGCCACTACTCCGCACTGAACGTGTTCAAGCTCTTCGGCCCAGGCAACAAGGCACCACTGTCCTACCCAATGCCGGGCTGGAACGTCTGCGTGGACTTCCCAATCAAGCCAGGCCTCGGCGCCTTCCTTGATGATCTGGACAAGCGCGTCATGGAATTCGGCGGCCGCCTCTACCTGGCCAAGGAATCCCGTACCTCTGCGGAGAACTTCCACAAGATGTACCCGGGCATGGAGGGCTGGCTTGCCACCCGCAACGCCATCGACCCAACCGGCGTCTTCGCATCCGACATGTCCCGCCGCCTCGAGCTGCGCTAAACGTCCGCACCGAACACAACGCAGAAGATTTTTAAGGAATAACCCACATGCTCAATGCAGTAGGCCAAGCACAACACATCCTTCTCCTTGGCGGCACCTCCGAAATCGGCCTCGGCATCGTCGAGGAATTCTTGGAGCGTGGCCCGGCCAAGGTCACCCTCGCTGCCCGCGCACAGTCCCCGCGCATCGCCGATGCCACCGCCGCTTTGACCTCCCGCGGTGCTGACGTCGAGGTCATCGACTTTGACGCAACTGACTTCGAGGCCCACCCGGACGTCGTCAAGCAGGCATGGAACCGCGGCGACGTCGACGTTGCCATCGTCGCCTTCGGCACCCTGGGTGACCAGGAAGAACTCTGGCAGGACCAGGCCAAGGCCGTCGCTTCCGCACAGACCAACTTCACCGCCCCGGTCTCCCTGGGCGTGCTGTTGGGCCAGAAGTTCAAGGAGCAGGGCCACGGCACCATCGTCGCCATGTCCTCCGTGGCGGGTATGCGCGTGCGCCGCTCCAACTTTGTCTACGGCGCTTCCAAGGCCGGCGTGGATGGCTTCTTCATCAACCTGGGTGAGGCACTGCGCGGCTCCGGCGCCAACGTCCTCGTGGTTCGTCCGGGCCAGGTGCGCACCAAGATGTCCGCAAACGCTGGCGAGGCACCGCTGACCGTCAACGTTGACGATGTTGCCAAGGCCACCGTCAAGGCAATCTTGAACGGCACGCAGTCCATCTACGTGCACCCACTGTTCGAGTACGTCTCCTTGGCCTTCAAGTTCATCCCACAATCCATCTTCCGAAAGCTGCCTTTCTAATTCCAGCAATCCTCCCGAATGTGGGAAACTAGTGTGCATGACTAGCCCAGCAACCATGCACTCCATGCACACTGAACACACCCGTGCCACGGATTACAACGCCGACGAGCTTTCAACTAAGTCGGCTCTGCTGGGCATAGCGGCGGCTGCCCTTGGCGGGGCGGTCGTCGCTCTCCTCGGTTTTTATGCCTTCAAGACGGTCTCCCTGCCAGCTTTTAGTACCTCCATGGTCACCCGTGCACTGTGCACGGTCGGCATTGTTTTGACCCTCTTGCTGGTCGGCGTGCTCTGCGTGAAGTGGATTTATGACACCCACCGTCCTGCTTTCACACGGCCTAAGTGGCGCACGTGGCTGACCTACGCGGCGTGCTATCTCTCGCCTGCCTTGCTAGTGCTTTCTGCCATCGGTCTGCCGCTTTCCGCCTCCAAGCTGTGGCTGGACGGAGTGCAGGTGGACCAGGTCTTCCGCACCCAGTTCCTGACCCGCACCACGGATCAGATGGGCTACGCCGACATGAACTACGAGGGCCTTCCCACCTTCTACCCCATGGGCTGGTTCTGGCTCGGCGGCCGCGTGGCCAACCTTTTGCACATGCCTGGTTGGGAGGTCTTCCAGCCGTGGGCGCTGATTTCTATCTCGATGTGTGGCTGCCTGCTCGTTCCGCTCTGGCAGCGCTTGGTGGGCTCGCTTCCAGTTGCCACCGCAATCGCGCTCGTGACCACCGCCGTCACGCTCACGGTCAACGCTGAGGAGCCTTATTCCGCGGTCATCGCCATGGGCGTTCCGGCAGTAGCTGTGCTGGCTGCCCGCGCCTTCAACGGCTCCTGGCTTTCTACCTTGGGCGTGGCCCTGTACCTGGGTTTCTCCGCCTGCTTCTACACCTTGTTCACCGGCGCCATCGCACTGACCGTGGTCTCGTTGGTTGCTATCGCCACCGCAATCTACGAGCGCTCCCTGCGCCCCCTCATGCACCTGGTGGTCATCGGCGTCGGCTCGCTGGCCATCGCCGCCGTTGCCTGGACGCCTTATCTGCTCGCCACCTTCCGCGCAGAGGCGCCACTGGAGTCCGCCGCTCAGCATTACCTGCCGGAGGAAGGAACCCAAATTCCGGTGCCTTTCCTCTCCTTCAGCATCATCGGCGCGCTCTGCCTCATCGGCCTTATCTACATGGCCATGCGCCTGGAAGACGCCGCAGTACGCGCCCTCGTCATCGCCACCTTGGGTACCTACCTCTGGGTCGTGATGTCCATGGTGGTCACCCTGGCCGGCTCCACCCTGCTGGGCTTCCGCCTGGAGAGCATCATCGTGCTGCTTTTCGCCACCGCCGGCGTTCTTTGTCTGGCAGAAATCCGCCTGCTGGGCATTCCCACGTTGTACCCGGCGCGCTTTAGTGAGACCACCAACAAGCGCATCACCGCGGTGTTCGCCATCTTCTTGGTATTCGGCGGAATCTACTACGCGCAGCACATCCCGGAAGCCAACGAGGATGCCCTCGACCACGCTTATACCGATACCGACGGCAACGGCGAGCGCGCCGACCGCTTTGCCAGTGATTCCTCTCAGGACTACCTGAAGATCCGTGAGTTCATCGACTCGCACGGCTACGCGCCGAATGCGACCACGGTCATGACGGACGAGAAGCTGTTTATGGCTTATCACCCATACTGGGGTTTCAACGCCTTTACCAGCCACTACGCCAACCCGCTGGGTGAGTTCAGCGCCCGCAACGCGCAGATCGAAGCCTGGGGCAAGGACTCCTGGGAGCAAACGCCGGCCGAGTTCCAGAAGGCGATCGATTCCGCGAAGTGGAATGGTCCCGATGTTGTCATCTTCCGCGGCAGCCTCGAAGAGCCGGGCGATGGCTTCAAGATCCACCTGGCTGAGGATATCTATCCCAATCAGCCCAACGTGCGTTACCGTGCGGTCTTCTTCAACCCAGATGTCTTCGAGGAAGGCTGGGATACCAAGCAGGTTGGCCCATTCGTGGTGGCGGTGCGTTCTCACTAACTCTAGGGGCCGTGCCGTAAACTGATCGCCGTGTCAGTTAGCCTTCCTAGTACCGAAAATACCCGCTTAGCCATAGCGGACGCCCCGCGTTCGCTGCGGCTAACCGCCATTATTGCCGGCCTGATTGGCTTCATTTGTTTTGTAGCGACCCCGCTACTTCCGGTGAACCAAACCCAGTCCTCTTTTGATTGGCCGCAGAATAATTCGCTGCAGTCCATAAACGCCCCGCTGATTTCGGTGGCGCCGGAGGACATCAAGGCCGAGATCCCGCTGAGCGCCGCAGACCAGCTCCATAATGATCAGGACCTGCTCTACGGCACCATCCCGCCGGAATCCACCAAGGCCTCCAACCGCGGCATGTTCGTCCGCGTGAGCGACCAAGGCCTTTCCGTCGTCTCCTTGGACGAGGTGCTGCTTGCCCTTACCCCCAAGGAAGTAGCCGCACTGCCTGACGACGCCGTGCTCAAGATCGACTCCTCCGGCTCCGGCACCACGGTCAGCGTGGATAAGCATTCCGAGACCACGAAGGACGACGTTCGTCCGCAGGTCACCGGCGTCTACACCGAGCTAGAAGATAAGGATGCCGCAAAGCTTGTCGACGAAGGGCTAAACGTCCACGTCGATATCAATTCGCGCTTTACCTCCTCGCCTTCTTTGCTAAAGAAGATTGCGATGTGGCTGGGCGTAGCCATGACCATCCTGAGCCTTATCTGCCTGTGGCGCATTGACCGTCTAGACGGGCGCAAGCTGGGCTTTATGCCTGCCACCTGGAAGCAGATCCGCCCGCTCGACGGCGTGGTTGCTGCCGTCCTCGTCTTCTGGCATATCTTCGGCGCAAATACCTCGGATGACGGCTTCATCCTGACGATGGGCCGCGTTTCCGGTCACGCCTCCTATATGGCGAACTACTACCGCTGGTACGGCGTTCCCGAGGCCCCGTTCGGCTCCCCGTACTACGACCTCGTGGCCTTCTTGTCGGAGATTTCCAGTACGTCAATGTTCGTGCGTCTGCCTGCGCTCATCTCCGCATTCATCGTCTGGTTCATTCTCTCGCGCGAGATTCTGCCGCGCTTTGGTGACCTAGTTAATGGCCGCCGCGTGGCGCACTGGACCGCCGCCTTTATGTTCTTGGCATTCTGGCTGCCATATAACAACGGCATCCGCCCAGAGCCGATCGTGGCTCTCGGTGTCATGGTGACCTGGGCTTCCTTCGAACGCTCTATTGCCGCCCGCCGCCTGCTGCCAGCAGCCGTGGGCACCATCGCCGCAACCTTGACGCTGGGCGCTGGTCCTACCGGACTCTTCGCCGTCGGCGTGTTCTTGGTATCACTGCCGAAGCTATTTGCCTTCATGGCCGAGCGCGCCCCGCACGTGGGCTGGCTCGCCATGATTGCACCTTTCCTCGCTTCCGGCACCGCCATCATGGTCGCAGCCTTTGGTGATCAGACGCTGGCTTCGGTCATGGAGTCCACCCGCGTGCGCTCTGAGGTCGGCCCTTCGCTGCCGTGGTACTCGGAGTACGTGCGCTACACCACGCTCTTCCAGCAGTCCGTGGACGGCTCGATGACCCGCCGCTTCGCCATGTTCACCATGATCTTCTGCTTGGCGCTGATCATCTATGCCTTCATCAAGGATCGCCGCATCGTCGGCGCAGCGGTCGGCCCAACCCAGCGCCTGCTGCTCATCATTGGGCTTAGCACCTTCTTCTTGATGTTCACCCCAACCAAGTGGACCCACCACTTCGGTATCTACGCCGGCGTCGCGGGCGTGATTGCGGCATTGGGCGCGGTTGTCCTCTCCCAGATCGCGATGCGCTCGCCACGCGCGCGCACCTTCGCCCTCGCATCGGTCATCTTCCTGCTGGCTATCTCCATGGCTGGCTGGAATGCCTGGTGGTACGTCTCCTCCTTCGGCATCCCGTGGTGGGATCGCACGGTTCAGCTCAAGGCCATTGAGGCCAACACCGTGCTGCTGTTTATTGGCTTGGTGGTCCTTGCCGTCGGCGTCGTCCAGGCGATGTTCCACAGTTACCGCAAGGCCCAAGCAGAAGAGGAAGGCCGCCTCGAGGAGTTCAAGGCACAGGCCGCCGCCAAAGTTTCGCGCTGGGCAGGCATCATGTCCGCGCCGCTGGCTTTGGCCTGCGCGCTGATTGTGGCCTTCTCGTGTGCATCCTTCGCTAAGGCTTATGCTTCGCAGCAGAATTCCTACTCCGTGGGCAAGGGCAACTTGGCCTCGCTGAAGGGCAACCAGTGCTCGCTTGCCGACGCCACGATGGTAGAGACCAACACCAACGACTCCTTCCTCAGCCCGGTTGAAGGCGAGCTCAAGGACTCGCTGGAGGACCCAAGCGAAGATTCCTTCGGCTTTGGCCCCGATAACATCCCGGAATCCATCGAGCCGGAGAATCTGAACTCGGCGTCGGTTGGCGCAATTGCGAATACCTCAACCGAGAAGGCAGAAAATGCTGACTCTGCCGATGCCGCGCAGTCGGAGGAAAGCAGCGAAAAGTCTGCCAATGAGCAAAGCGGCGGCGTGCGTGGGACCAAGGGCGTAAACGGCTCGACCCGTCACTTGCCTTTCAACCTGGATTACAACAAGGTACCGGTTTTGGGCTCCTACGATGAAAAGCAGCGTTCTACCTCTACCGTAACGACCCAGTGGTACAACCTGCCTGAGGCCAAGGAAAACGCCCCGATTCTGGCTGTTTCTGCGGCGGGCAACATCTACCACCACGATGTCAACGGCATCGAGCAGGACGGCATGGAGCTCAAGCTGGAGTACGCCACCTACAAGGACGGCAAGGCCACCAACAAGGGCGAAGCAGAGCTTTCCGACGTCGGCGCTACCCCGAAGTGGCGCAACCTACGCATCCCGTTGGACAAGCTGCCAGCTGAGGCCAACGTGGTCCGCCTGGTGGCCGTGGATGATTCCACTGACGAGGACGAATGGCTCGCCTTCACTCCGCCGCGCGTGCCGGAGCTTGCGACCATCAACTCGCAGTTCGATTCACAGACCCCGGCGCTGATGGACTGGTCTGTGGCTCTGCAGTTCCCATGCCAGCGCACTTTCGACCACTATGCGGGCGTGACGGAGATTCCGGAATACCGCATCCTGCCGGATGCAGCGGCGCAGACGTCCTTGACTGACTTCCAGTCCTTCTCGGGCGGTGGCGCGATGGCCACGGCTGAGGCAGTCAACTACTCCTACGAGATCCCGAGCTACCTCAACAATGATTGGGCTCGAGACTGGGGCGCAATCGAAAAGTACGAGCTGCGCACCAACTCCAAGGGCGAGGCACCTGCCGAGGCGAACATCGATCATGAGATCGTTTCGCGCTCCGGACTCTGGAAGGAATCTGAGATGAAGATTCGCCCGGAGGGCTCTGAGGAGAAATAACGCTGGGTGGCATAGCACCCAGCGTGTAATAGCACCCAGCGTGAAAAAGCACCCAGCGAGAAGTAGGACCCAGCGAGTACGAGAGAGGGAGGACCAGGTGGTCCTCCCTCTCGTTACTTTATGGCAATCGTCCTAGACAGGTTGCTTGATGCTTTCCCCTTCTTGGGTTTCGCGTGGCTCGGTCTGTTTCGCCTTCTTAGCGCGCTGCACTGCCCAATCCACAAGGAAGAACAGCACCAGGGATGCGCCGAAGAGCGGAGCGATGATGGAATACAGCACCGCGCCCACGACCAGCGCTGGCGAGAGCTTCAGGTGCTGGAGCGAGCGCTTCGGGCGACTAAACCACATCCACAGGCCCATGACGCTGACCGCCAACAGGCCTAGCGCGAGAAGCGCAAGCGCAACCTGGTTGTAGATTCCGAACAAGGTGCCCATATGCAGCTGGATGAGCCATGGGACCACCTTGGCCATGAGCGGCCAGTCCTTAAAGTCCACGCGGTCCACCACTTCGCCAGTGTGCGGGTCGACAGCGATGGCATCGTAGCTCAGCTTGTAGTCTTGGCGTGCCTCAGTGACGGTCCACGCTGGCGTCTCCGCGGAAGGCGGCGTCATGTCGAGGATGCCGGTCAACCCTGCCGAACGCGCGGCCGCCAACGCGTCTGCGCCGCCCATCACGTTCATGTCCCCCGTCATGTCCATATGGTGATGCTCGGCATGCGGGTCCGCGGCGGCAGTTGCTGCGGGCTTGGGCTGCATCCAGTCCATCTTCTCGCGCAGGGTAGAGATGTTTTCACCAGCAACCAAGGACCAGGTCAGGCCAGTGATGGTGAGGAACACGAAGCCGGGCAGCAGCCACGCGCCGATCTTGGAGTGCAGGGTGAGCATCTTGCCCGCTTTCCGACGCCGCTTGAACCACAGGTAGATGCCCATGATCGCCAGTGCGCCCAGCCATGAGGCGGCGAGCTCGGAGTAGATGCGGCCGGCGTCGCCAAGCCAGAGGCGGCGGTGCCCCTCGGAGAGCCAGCTGCGCAACGGCAACGCGCGAGAGGAACCATACTGCACGAGGTCACCCTTGATTTCGAGCGTGGCGGGGTCCACGAACACTGCGTGGGCGTAGCTGGAGGATTTCAGTGCGTCATCCGCGAAGAGCACGCGGGTGTTCTTCTCGTTGTCGTCGAAGGCCTGCACCTTGCTTACTGCGAGATCCGGATAGACCTTCTGGGCTGCTGCGATCTGCTCATCGAGGCTGTGTGCTTCACCGCTTCCTGACGCCACGATCTCATTCTTGTACACCACCGACTCGATGCTGGGGGCCAAGGCGTAGAAGAACCCGCTCAGCGCTGCAACGATGAGGAACGGCGCTATGAGAATACCGGCTGTCTTGTGTAAGCGCGACATCGCACCATGATTGGAAATACTCATGGGTGAATAGTCGCGACGCTATTAGCAATAGTTCCCGATAAAGTTTTCTTGTGATCCTTTCGAATCGCGGGAACTTTTGCCGGCAGTGGTCAGGTTGCCCTCAATTCGGTTTGGTTTCCCTGGTTGGGTCCCCCTCTAATGGTCCCTTTACGAGTAGCGAAGCCGTGCGGGATGCCCCATTGGGTAGCTTTACCCCCAAGGGGATCCAACCAATGGGACCAAACCGCTAAACGCTAAAACCAGGCGGCTTAGACGGAGCGCAGGAAGTCCGCGGTGTCCATGATGCGCTGGCGGGCCACTGCCGGAGTTGAGATGCGGTGAGTGGAGACGTAATCGGCGGTTTCGGCGCCAGGGATGGTGACTCGCTCGGCGATTTCGTCTTGCACCGCAGTCTGGACGAGTGTGCGCGGGTACTCGTTTGGCAGCTCGTAGCCGGCGCGGATCTCCTCGGGGAGATTGGAAAGCGCGGCGAAGTCGGGGAAAGTAAGGATGAGTGCATCGGCGGGCGCGAGTGCAGCCAAGGCGCCGCCCGAGGAGTAGCCCCACACGGTCACGGAAGCCGCACCTTGTTCGCGGGCATAAGCGATGGCCTTGTTGACGGATTCCACCATGTCAGCCACGCTGTGTTCAGGTGCTAGCGGGTAGTCCACGTCGATGATGGTGGTGCCGGACAACTGTGCTGCGGCGGCAACTTCGGGGCGCCACTGCATCTCTAACGCGGTTCCATCACCGCGCCACCAGCCGCCGGAGTGGAGGGAGACTGCCCACTTGCCATTCGGCGCAGTGGGCTCGAAGATGGCGCCAACCTCATGGTCACGCTGCGTGATTCCATCAGTGAACTTGGTACCCGGCAGCGCGTGGTCAACCGCAGTGCCCAAGACCATCATGGAAGCCTGCGTGATGCGATCCGGTAAAAGCGCGCAGTAGCGGTCAGCATCCGGCGAGCCGCCGCCAGCCCACGGCGGACGGAAATCCGGCAGTGGGTAGTGGACCTGCATGTAGGTGTAGAGCTGTTCCAGCTGCTCCTCCTCGCTCAACTGGCGGTCTTGGCCGCCAATCTGCCACTGCTCAATCGAAGTCATGCATTCGAGGTTACCGCTACTATGGCGGCCATGACGAAGGTAGCCAAACTCCACCCCACCGCCGAACTATCCCCCACTAAAGCCGAAATCGCAGCTAAGCACGCCCACATCGACGAGATCATTGGAAGCTACCGCGCAGTAGATCCTGATGACGAAGTTGGCATTGAAGTCCTCCTCGGCCACGATTACGCCGGCAACATCGTCCAATTCCCCGTCACCTACCGCGCCGCCGACAATGCCACCAACAAACCACTGTGCGCCATGGACCACTCCGTGCTCGGAAAGCGCTCGGTAGCCCGCGCCGAAGACGACCCAGTCGCCATCACACAATGGGTCCATCTTGTACAAAACGAGGAAACCTCCGCCGCATACTCCACCGGCCCACAGCGCTTCCACGCCTATGGCACCGGCGGACTACCTGGCGAAATCGAGTTCTTGCCCACCCTTACCGTTACCCCACCGGAGGCTGGGCAATTACGAGTAGTCGACTCCGAGACCGGAACCGACTACCTCGCGGCGCGTCTTACCAGATTGTGACGCGGTCTTCCTCGGCCAGGTAGAACGGAGAATCCTTCTCTACCTCGAAGGCCTCGTAGAACTCCGCCACATTCGCCACGATGAGGTTGCAGCGGAACTCCGCCGGGGAGTGCGGATCGATGGCCAAGTACTGGGTGGCCATCTCCGGACGGATTGCGGTGCGCCAAACGCGCGCCCAGGACAGGAAGAGGCGCTGCAGGCCGTTGTACTCGGCGTCGTAAAGCGCAGGAGATGCGTCCTCCACCTCGAAAGGGGCCACTTGGCCAGCGATGTCGAGGCCGTTGTCCGCGCAGTAGTTCTTGTAAGCCACCACTGCGATGCCCAGTCCACCCAGGTCACCGATGTTCTCACCCAGGGTGAAGCTGCCATTGACGCCCGCGGAATCAGTACCTTCCAGAACGGAAGGCACGCGGCCGTTGAACTGCTCCACCAACTTCGCGGTGAGCTTTTCAAATGCCGCGCGGTCCTCTTCAGTCCACCAGGAGTTCAGGTTGCCCTGGCCATCGTACTGCGAGCCCTGGTCATCGAAACCGTGGCCGATCTCGTGGCCGATGACCGCGCCGATTGCGCCGAAGTTCTCGGATACGTCGCCGCCCTCAGCGGAAGGGACAAAGAATGGCGGGCGCAGGATGGCGGCCGGGAAGGTGATGTCATTGACCACCGGGTTGTAGAAAGCGTTGACCGTCTGCGGGGTGGAGAACCACTCGTCGCGGTCCGCGGGCTTGCCAATCTTGCGCAGCTCGAAGTCGTGCGCCCATGCGTTGCCCGCGCGGACGTTGGCCACGAGGTCCTTGCCCTCAGAGCTGAAGCTCAGATCGGAGTAGTCGCGCCACTTATCCGGGTATCCAATCTTGGCCTTGAACTGGGCAAGCTTCTCCAGCGCGCGCTCACGCGTTGCCGGAGTCATCCACTCGAGCTGGGAGATGCGCTCGCGGTAAGCAGCGGTTAAGTAATCAACCAGGGTGTCCATCTCCGCCTTAGATGCCGGCGGGAAGTGCTGGTCCACAAAGACCATGCCAATCTCCTGGCCCACCAGGGACTCCGCTAGGCCCACGGCGCGCTTCCAGCGGTCACGCTGAGTGGTAGCACCGGAAAGGCGGGTGCCGTAAAACTCGAAGTTCTTCTTGCCCACCTCTTCCGGCAGGTACGGCGCGCGGGACAGCAGGATGTGCCAGGTGGCCCACAGCTGCCAATCTGCCATGCGGTCCGCGGTGAAAAGCATCTCGAAGTGCTCGAGGTAGGAAGGCATCATGTTCACAACGCGCTGTGCTTCCAGGCCACCACCTGAAAGGATGGCGCGTGCCAACTCCGGCAGCTCCTCGAAAGGCATCGGGTTATAAGTCTTCACGGCATCGCGCGTGGAAACGACATCCCAATGACCGGCAGCCAGCTCCTTTTCCAAACCCACGATGCGCGTGGCGGCAACGTCGGCGCCCAAGCCGAACAGGCGGGCAGGATCGAGGAAGCCCAGCATCTGCGCCACGTGCTTTTCATATGCAGCCAGCGTCTCCGCATGCGCTTCCTCGCGGTAATAAGCCTCGTCCGGCAGGCCCAGGCCAGACTGGATGACGTAGGCCACGGCTTCCTCGGAACCGGAATCCTTTTCCGCCCAGAAGGTCACCGGGGCGCCGACTCCCTCGCGCTCGAGTTCGCCGAGGCGCTGCGCCAGCTCTTGAGGGTCGGCTGCGGTGAGGTGGTCGAGGTCGGCGTCAATTGGCGCCATGCCTGCACCATTTACGCCCTCGGTATCAAGGTGCGATGCGTAGAGCGCGCCCGGGCGCCCAGTGTCATTTTTAACAATCTCGTGCACGAGCTCTTCCGCCTCGTCACGCAGGTTGTGGAAGGTGCCATCAACGCCCCGATCATCGGGGATGACGTGGGATTGTAGCCATGGTCCGTTGACAAATTGGTAGAGATCTTTCATGCCAGCCACTCTAGGCGAATCAATCCGGTTAAGGTGTGGACTATGCCAACTTATCGGTTCCCACCATCACAACTCCGCGGATATTTTCTCGCGGTCGTTAGCTTCGTGCTGGTAGTGCTCGTCATCCCCACGCTTATCGCAGCAACGGTGACCCCGCCCGAGCCGAAGACCGAGGAAGTGGTGCTTGATTCTGCGACAACAGGTTTCAGTGAGGATGAAACCTGGACCATTGAGGTCCCGGGTCTGCGTTGCACGCCTAATTCGGAGACCATGGCGAACCAGGCCTGGGACTGCGGTGCGACGCTCGTGCAGGTGGTCAGCACTGAAGGCCTCGACGGTGCCGACGAGGAGGTGGCGATGCATCGCGCCGTCCGCGGCTATGCTTACGGCGAAGTTTCCACGGTAAAGATCCACAGGGAGGGCGATGCACTCGCGCTTTACGACGCCCCCGCCGACGCAATCGTCCTCTCCCGCGACGGAGAGGGCGACTTTACCGACTTTGACTACATCGTGGTGCTCACCGGCGGCGATTTCACCCACGCCGCGGAACTCATCTGGCAGGCCTTTGGACACCGCGAGCTGCCGGTGAAAGCGGAGACGGGAGTAGTGGCATCATGAGCAAACTCTTCCGCAACTCGCTGTGGGTACTACTGGCTCTGGGCATGGTGAGCATCATGGCTAACCTAATCAGCTACCTGCTGATTGCTCCTGCTTTGGTGGTACCCAGCGTGCTCATCGGCGGCGCCTACGTGGCCCTCGTCCTCTTTTTGCTTCGCCTAAGCCCCATGTTCCCGGCGCGCGGATGGGTCTGGGCGGCGCTCCTGTGGGGTGGCGGTACCGCGGTGGGCATGGCTTTGCTCTCCTCTACTCCGCTGATGACGCTGGCGTCATCCTTCGGGTGGCAGGCCGCCACGATGTCGTGGGCGGGTGCCTACCCAGAGGAGATTTCCAAGACCACCGGAGTCTTCTTCATTCTTTTGTCATTCCGGCAGCTCAACCGGCCGTGGCACGGCTGGGTCGTGGGCGCCACCGTGGGCTTAGGCTTTGAGACCCTCGAGAACGTGTTGTACAGCGTCGTCGGCGGCACGATGCACCCGCTTTCTGACTGGACCGGAATGTTTCAGATGTGGGGTCTGCGCCTCATCGCGGGTCCGGCGCTGCACGTCTTGCTCACCGCGCTGGCGGGTTGGGGAATAGGCTGGGCGCTATTCAGCGCGAACAAGACAGTCTGGTGGCGCCTGGGCTCCATCTTTGGCTTCCTTTTGCTAGCCTTTGGCCTGCACTTTTGCTGGAACTACCTGCCGGAGAACACCACGCTGATGCCAGTTCAATACGTGCTGGTGGGGCTGGTGCTCTACCCACTGAACATCTACCTGGTCTATCGCGGCAACAAGTTCGCGCGGGAAGACACCACATACAGCGTGATGCATGCTGGCACCGCGGTCAGCAAGAGAAAGAACTAAGCTCTCAACCGATCAACCCTTCCAAGTCGCGGGCATCTAATCCATGGCGACGCATGCTTACGCGGCCGTCTTTATGAGTAATTCCTTCGGCTTCCCAGCGTAGGATTGAGCGCTCAGGCGCGTGCGAGGTGCCGTCGGCGCGTACCACGCGCCACCAGGGCAGGCCGGGGACCTTCTTCATCACCCAGCCCACGTAGCGGGCATGGCAGCCCGCCGCTTTAGCCACTTCCCCGTAGGTAGAGACGTTGCCGGCCGGAATGCGCCGAACGACCTCCGCTACTTCCTCTACCTTGTCTTTCATCTAAAAGTCGAGGTTGAGAACGTCGTCCGACTCGCGCGGCTCTTCCTCCGGCGCGTCCTCGACCTCGGCCAGAGTGACCGTAGCGCCGGTGGAATCAGCCAGCAGGCATAGGCGCCCGAAAGGCGAATCCCACGGCTCGCGGATAACCTCACCGCCAAGCTCTACTGCCTTGGCAGCAGCCGCCTCGAGATCACGCACGCCGAGGTAGGTCTGCCAGAAGCTCGGCACCTGCGGCGGGAACTGGCCCTCCGCGTTCCAAAAGCCGGCGAAAGGCGCGCCTTCTTCCTCCGCGGTGGCATAAGCATCGCCGCCACGGACCTCCCAGTTAAACAGCTCGCCGTAGAAGTCCAAGGCCTGCTGGTAGCTGGTAGTGGCAGTCAGTTCGTGCCAGACCGGCGTGCCCGGTTCGCCGCCGGCCACGAACTGGTCCGCGCCCGCCGGTTGAATGAGGCCAAACATGCCACCCGCGACGTCGACAAGCAGCGCCATATGGCCCAGCTGCACCTGCGTTGCCGGCACCAGCACCCGGCCGCCAAGCTGCTCCGCACGCGCACAATCGCCGTCGATGTCCTTGCTCAAAAAATAGGTCACCCACGTATCCGGCATGGAAGCCTGCTCTGGCTGCGGAATGAAGCCGGCAATCGGCAGGCCCTGCACGCGGCCCACGCGGTACTCGTTAGTGGAATCTACTTCCCAGCCCAGCACCTGCTCGTAGAAGTTCACGGATTTCCGCGGCTCAGAGGTGGTCAGGTCAATCCAGTAGGGCATGCCTACTTCAGCTTCGAAAGCGGGCATTACATGTTCCTCCACTTCTCCGGATCAAAGTCATCGTCTGCTGTGGCCTCATCGAAGTAATCGTCCTCGTCCTCATCTGCGGCGGCCACGCGCGCAGAAGTGCCATCGATACTGACCTCATCTCCTGGGTACAAGGTGGCGCCGCGCTGGGTTTGCACCTGCCCATTGACCGTGACCTCGCCTTGCGCGATGAGCTCCTTTGCTTCACCGCCGGTACCGACGAGGGAGGCCAGCTTGATGAACTGGCCGAGCTTAATGGAATCGCCCTTGATTGAGACTTCTAACATGCGGCATAGCTTACCGAGAAGGCACCTTGCCGGGATACTCAACCTTAAAGAAGTCCAAAATGGAGTTGGTTGCCCAATCGTGCGGGACAAGCCCGCTGCGATCCGTTACGCCACCGTTCCAGGTGTGCGTACCGCCCTTAATTTTGTAATTCACGGTGGGCACCGCGCAGGAACCCCACGTAAAGCGGGTGACTGCGTCTTCCCGGTGCTCGGCGGGGAAAGGATCGCAGGCATTGTCCTCGGCGACTTCCGCCATGGTCTCCTCCACACCGCGGTAGTGGCCACCGTGGGCGGTGCCGCCACCGTAATTAATAACGACGTCGGCAGTGCCGTGCACCGCAAAATAAGGGGTGGGCTTTCCTCCACAGTTTTCATCCACGGCATCGTAGTTCGCCGCGGAAACCGTGGCGGCGCCGTCCAACTGCCGGTTGCAGGCTAGGGCGCGCACGAAACCGCCGCCATTGGAAAAGCCTGCGGCAAAGACGCGGCCGTCGGTGTTGTAATTCTGTTTAACCCAGGCCAAGGTGTCATCGACCAAAGCGAAGTCTTCCCCCAAGGAAGTCTGCGCATAAGGCGCAGGCGCCCAAGCCTCCCCAATACCCGCCGGAAAGAGCGTGATGGCGTTGGCCTCATAGAGCTCAGTGTCCTGGAAGATGGTCGCGGGATCGCTGTTATATCCATGAAAGACCATGACCACCGGCGCAGGCTGCGCTGCGTCATAGTTATCGGGTACGTGCGCGATGAAGCTTCTGCCGCTGGGCAGCTCGATCGTGCGGTAGTGGCCGGTCTGCGTTGCGCCCTGGGAAGGAAGCTCGGCCTTTTCCGAGGCCGTTTCCATGTCCGCGGGATAATCATAGCGGCCGTGCCCCGGCTCATCGACGTGCGAGCACGCGCTCAAGCCTAGGCACAGCGCTATTAAAAGATACTTGCGCACCTATCTAGAGAGCGCGCAGCTTTACTGCTGTGCCGGTGGCGGTGACCATCAGCATGTCGTTGGCCTGGCCCATAGGCGAGTAATCAAAGCTGATGCCCACGACGGCGTCGGCGCCCAGCTCCTGGCCGCGGTTCCACAGCTCGTTAAGCGCTGCCTCGCGGGCCTTGACTGCCTCTTCCTCATAGCCAGCGGAGCGGCCGCCAGTGAAGCTGCGGAAGGAGGCGCCTAAGTCCTTGAGGAAGTTAATACCGGTCACCGTCTCACCCGCAATGACGCGAATGTACTCGGTGATTTCGTGACCATCGACGTTGTTGGTAGTGGTGAAAATCATGAGCCCTAGACTACCTGCGTTCTGGGGGAAGATCAGCGACGCTGAAGTACACGCCCGGTGTGCCGTCGGCGCGGGTGAACTCGACCTTCAAGTCGTCCTTCTTGCCAAAGCCCACGAGGTGGCGGGCCACAACGTGCTCGACGGACTTGATGCTTTCTGAGTCTGCCTCGACGTTGAGGAGGAGGATGTTGGGCTCAACAGCAAGGTCGAGGGTGCCGCGGGTGTTTTCGCGCTCGAAGACGCAGCGGCCGGTTTCGGTTTCTGGGTCCCAGTGGGCGTCAATCTTGGCAGAGAAATGTGATGCCAGCTGCTTGCCGTAGCGTGCCGGGCGATCGGTTGAAACGCGTGCGGTGGAATTGCTCATGCCGGTCACTGTACGTGATTTAGGTTTACCTAACCAGCGCGAGGATTCCCTCATAAATCATCACGCAGCCCAAGGCGCCGAAAATGAGGCCCGAGCCGATATCGAGATGGGCCGAATACTTCGTGAGGAAACGCGCCGCCGCGCGGACGATGAGCGCGAAGGTAGAAAACCACGCCACGGAGACCACAGTCAGGATGATGGCGATGAACACGGTCCATTCAAGCCCCATGTCAGGGCGAATGAACTGGGCAAAGACGGCACCGAAGAAGACAAGCGCCTTCGGGTTGGAAAGGTTGGTGAGCAGGCCCAGCTTGTAGGCGCGGCCAGCGGTGATGTCCTCGACGTCGCCAGTGCTCACTGCCTGCTCGATGTGCTCCTCGTCGAAGCTTCCCGCGTTTTCTGCCGAGTCCTGTGAAGTACTGCGGGCAGAGCTAAGGGCAGAGCGCCGTTGCGCCAGGCCCGAGCGGATGGAGCCATAGGCCATCCAGAGAAGGAAGCCGCCGCCCACCAGCTGCAGCAAGCCGAGCAGACTGGGGCGAGCGGCGATAAGAGCAGATAGTCCTGCCAGGGAGGCGGTGAGCCAGACGACGATTCCAGTGCAGATGCCCAGCGCACACATAATTCCGGCACGCATGGACCGCGGGGCGACGCGGATGACCTGCACTACATCAGGGCCGGGAGCGACGATCATCGCCACCCACACTCCTAGCAGCGAAACTAATGCAGCTAAAGTCATCCGACCCTTCTTTTGGCTCTTCTAGTAAGCACCCTTTACGGCCTGCTTGTGATCGCGCACTGCCTCGCCTGGGGCGTACAGCGGCATATCCTCGCCAGCCTTGTACCAGGTTACGTCGTTAAGCGGTGCCAAAGGCTTCTTTCCGGCAATCAGATCGGCGGCCTTCTCGCCCACCATCATCGTTGGCGAGTAGATGTTGCCGTTGGTCACGGACGGGAAGACGCCAGCATCAGCGATGTAGAGGCCCTCAATGCCCCAGACCTGCATGGTTTCTGGGTCCACAACCGCCATAGGGTCATCCTTGGAGCCCATCTTGGTGGTGCACGACGGGTGCAGTGCGGTCTCACCGTCGTTACGTACCCATTCGAGGATCTCCTCGTCGGTCTGCACGTCAGGGCCCGGGCTGATCTCGCGGGCGCCCACCTCAGCCATGGCTTCGGTGTCCAGCAGAGAACGCGCAACGCGCACTGCCTCGACCCACTCGCGGCGATCCTGGTCGGTCTTCAGGTAGTTGAAGAGAATCTCCGGCTTTTCGTGGATATCGGCGCTCTTGATGCGGACATGGCCCTTGGTATCGGAGAACATCGGGCCAACGTGCCACTGGAAGCCGTGCTTGACGTCGGCCTTCTGGCCGTCGTAGCGCACTGCCATCGGCAGGAAGTGGAACATCAGATTCGGGTATTCCTCGTTCTCGTTGGAACGAACGAATCCGCCACCCTCGAAGTGGGAGGTTGCGACCGGGCCCTTCTTGGTGAGAATCCACTGCAGGCCCATAAATGGCCAGCGCCACTTGTCCAGGTAAGGCTGGGAAGAAGCGGTGGACTTGGTGGTCTCGTACTGGATGTAGACCTCGAGGTGATCCTGCAGGTTCTCGCCGACGCCCGGCAGGTGCTTGACGACGTCGATTCCGTGCTTGCGCAGCAGTTCCTCATCACCGACACCGGAGACCTGCAGCAGCTGCGGGGTGTTGATGGCGCCAGCGGAAAGGACGATCTTCTCGGCGAATACGCGGTGGACGCCGCCCTTCCACTCGTATTCCACGCCGACGGCCTTCTGGCCTTCGAAGAGAACCTTGGTGGTAAACGCGCGGGTACGAACCTCGAGGTTCTCGCGGTCTAGGTTCGGGTGCAGGTATGCACGCGCGGCGGACCAGCGCTTGCCGTGCTTGATGTTGCGGTCGAAAGGAGCAAAGCCTTCCTGGCGGTAACCGTTAACGTCGTTGGTCAGGTGGTAGCCGGCCTGCTGCACGGACTTGAACAGGGCCTGGAAGAGCTCGCTGGTTGCAGGACCGCGGGAAAGGTAGAGCGGGCCGTCGTGGCCGCGGCGCGGATCGTTATCTTCTGCCGCGGCGGCGTTTTCCATGCGGTTGAAATAAGGCAGGCAGTGCGCGAAGTCCCAGTTTTCCATGCCCGGGTTCTTGGCCCACTTCTCGTAGTCCATGGGGTTGCCACGCTGGTAAATCATGCCGTTGACGGAAGAAGAGCCACCCAGCAGCTTGCCACGGGCGTGGTAGATGCGGCGGCCATTCATCTCTGGCTCCGGCTCGGATTCGTACATCCAGTCGTAGTTCTTTGCACCAATCGGGAAAGAGAATGCGGAAGGCATGTGGACGAAGAGATCCCACAGGGAATCGTTGCGTCCGGCCTCAAGGACCAGCACACGAGTGTTCTTGTCTTCGGTCAGGCGTTCGGCGATGACGGAGCCTGCGGAGCCACCGCCAACGACGACTACGTCGCTTACTTCATCGGTGACCTTCTTAGCGGAACGCTTCTTGGTCAGCTTGTCCATAAAACCCATAAATCCCCTTCTTTCTGTGAAATATTTCACACGTCAAGATTGTCCCACCGGAAGTGAAAACATTGTAATTTATACAAAAGTCTGTATTTATTCACATCGCCTCATGTGCGGGCACTACCTTCAGAGTACACATCCTTCTAGAAGTTTGCCCATCTTAATGTATATTTACCTTGTCCGGATGGATGTCTCTGGAGATGAAATCCGAAGTCTTTGCACATAGGTTGCCCGAATATGATTCATTTCACTCACCTTTCTCTCCCTGCGATCTTGTGAGCATTTTGGGGCACCCGTGCGAAAGATTCGGCCCAAACCAACCAACATTAGGAGAAGTAGATGGCTAACTTTGACCCTCACGATCCTGAGGAGTCTCACACTTCAAGTAAAGTCCCCCAAGAAGGGGGTAAAAACACCTCTCTCGCAACCCCATCTGGAGAGCCCAAGAAGCGCAGCCCACGCTACCAAGTTCGTGCCCTCGTCGGCAGCTACAAGGCTGAAACCGGCGATGCCGTAGGCGCGGATCAGGTCCCTGCTCCCAAGACAAACTGGCCGGTATTTATCATCTCCGGCGTCCTCATTATTGCCATGGCGCTCTATGCCGGGCTCGGCCGCGATTCCGCGGCGGAAACCCTCGCCAGCGTCACCGGCTGGATCGGCCACAACCTCGGCTGGTTCTATGTCCTCACCGCCACCATCGCCGTGGTCTTCGTGCTCTATATTGCCTTTTCCAATGCCGGCAATATCCGCCTCGGCCCGGACCACTCGCGGCCGAAATTCAACACCTTCTCTTGGGCGTCCATGCTCTTTGCCGCCGGCATCGGCGTGGACCTCATGTTCTTCGCTGTCGCAGAACCCGTGACCATGTACGTCACCCCACCGGTCGGGGAAGGCGAAAACATGGAGGCCGCCAAGGAGGCCGTGGTGTGGGCGATGTTCCACTACGGCATCACCGGTTGGGCGCTTTATGCACTGATGGGCATGGCCTTCGGTTACTTCGCCTACCGCCTCAATATGCCGCTGGCTATCCGCTCCGCGCTGTATCCGCTCATCGGCAAGCGCGTACACGGCCCAGTTGGTGATGCAGTCGATATCGCTGCCATGCTGGGCACCGTCTTCGGTGTGACCGCCTCCCTGGGCATCGGTGTGGTGCAGCTGTCCTACGGCTTCCACCTCATCTTCGGCATCGAGCAGGGCCTTGGTCTGCAGTCCGCTCTCATCATTATTGCGGTGGCCATTGCCACACTGTCGGCTGTATCCGGTGTGGATAAGGGCATTCGCTTCCTCTCCGAGCTGAACGTCTATTTGGCCATCGCGCTGATGGTCTACGTCGTGGTCTTTGGCAAGACCGCCTACCTCTTCGATGCCATCGTGACCAATATCGGTGACTACGTCTCGAAGTTCCCATCCTGGACCATGGAGACCTTCGCCTTCGCCGAAGACCAAGCCAACGTAGACACTTGGATGCAGTCCTGGACCCTCTTCTTCTGGGCATGGTGGATTGCCTGGGCTACCTTCGTCGGCCTGTTCCTCGCCCGTATTTCCCGCGGCCGCACCCTGCGGCAGTTCATCTTCGGCGTGCTGACCTTCCCCTTCCTGTTCATCCTGATGTGGATGTCCTTCTTCGGCAACACCGCTTTGGACATGGTTCGTTCCGGCGAATACCCCGACTTTGCCGAAGCCGCAATCAATACACCGGAGCAAGGCTTCTACGACATGCTGGCCGAGTTCCCCGGCGCATCCATCGTCATCTTCTTGACCACGTTCATCGGTCTGCTGCTCTACATCACCTCAGCCGACTCTGGTGCGCTGGTGATGTCCAACTTCACCTCGAAGATTACGGATAGCCGCCAGGACGGCCCGAAGTGGATGCGCATCTTCTGGTCCGTCACCGTGGGCGCACTAACCCTGGCGCTTTTGCAGATCGATGGCATCACCACAGTCCAGTCCGCCACCGTGGTCATGGGCCTGCCTTTCGCCTTCGTGGTCTACCTCATTATGTTCTCCCTGTGGAAGTCCCTGCGCCTAGAAAACGTGCAGCGCGAAGCCCGCACCACCGCTATGCACGGAGTGATTTCCTCCCGTACCGAGCGCGAACCGGCCAATGCCGACCTCTGGAAGAACCGCCTCGACCGGGCCAATACCTTCCCCTCTAAGCAGGAGATGGATACCTATTTGCGCGAAACCGCCACCTACGCCCTCCAGCAGGTGGCAACGCACATGCGTACCCGCGGCTACGACGCCATCTTGCTCACCAGTGAGCTTCCCGACGTCGAACTGCCCCAACTCGACCTAGAAGTAAAGCTGCACAATGAGCGCATGTTCCGCTACCAGCTTTTCCCGGTAGCGGCCGAGCGCCCCGATTTCAGCGCGGGCGAAGGCGACGAGTACTACCGCCTTGAGGTCTACGATATGACCGGTTCGCTGGGCTATGACGTCTACGGCTATTCCGAGAACCAAATCATCAATAACGTGCTGGACCTCTACGAGCGCCACCTGGCCTTCCTCTACATGCAGCAGACCCAGCCGGGTGACTCCGATGTCTCTGATGGCGCCGAGCCCGAGCGCACCTGGCGCGAAGATAGCTAAGCTGGCCACTACAACTACCTCTATGAGAGAAAGGTTGCTTTTCACTTGAGCACCCAGAACACTTTGTTCGACCCCACCCAGACCGACCTGCTGAAGGGCGTGCATGCTGATGGCGCCCCGAAGTCCCTGTTCATCAACGGTAAGTGGGAAGCCGCCCAAAGCGGCGACACCCGCACCATCATTTGCCCGGCCGATGGTTCCACCGTCGGTTTAGTCTCCGAGGCATCCGACGAGGACACCAAGCGCGCCATCAAGGTTGCCCGTGAAAGCTTTGATAACGGCGAGTGGACTAATACCCCGGCCGCCGAGCGCGGCAAGCTGGTCATCCGCGTGGCCGATTTCATCCGCGAGCACAAAGAACTTTTCGCTTCCGCGGAGTCCGCTGATACCGGCAAGCGCTATGAGGAGTCCTTGGGCGATATGGATGACATCGCCAACGCCTTTGAGTACTTCGGCACCCTGGCCCAGCACCAGGCCGGCCGCGTAGTCGACCCGCAGGATCCCAACCTGCGATCGCGCATCGACGCCGAGCCCGTTGGCGTCTGCGGACTGATTACCCCGTGGAACTACCCGCTTCTGCAGGTCTCCTGGAAGGTCGGCCCGGCCCTGGCCGCCGGCAATACCTTCGTCCTCAAGCAGGCGGAACTCACCCCGCACACCGCGATGCTGCTCATGGCCGCCCTCAAGGAATGCGGATTGCCAGATGGCGTAGGCAACCTCATCACCGGCGCTGGCGCTAACTGCGGCAACCCGCTGTCGCAGCATCCAGATGTGGACATGGTCTCCTTCACCGGTGGCCTGGTCACCGGCAAGATCATCGCAAAGAACGCTGCGGAGACCGTCAAGCGCACCGCGCTGGAGCTCGGTGGCAAGAACCCGAACGTCATCTTCGCCGATGCGGACTTCGACGTCGCTGTAGATAACGCCCTCAACGGCGCTTTCTTCCACTCCGGCCAGGTCTGCTCCGCGGGTTCCCGCATCATCGTGGAAGAATCCCTGCACGATAAGTTCATCGAGGCACTGGTGGCGCGCACCAACAACATCAAGATCGGCGGCCCAACCGACGATAAGGCGGAGACCGGCCCGCTCATCTCCGCCGATCACCGCGAGAAGGTCGCCGCTTACGTGGACAAGGCCCGCGAGCAGGGCGCCAAGATCCTCACCGGCGGCCGCGCTGCTACCAGTGAGGACACCAATGGCCAGCACGGTACCGGCAACACGGACCTGGGCAAGGGCGTGTACTACCTGCCGACCATCATCGATGGCGCCACCAAGGACATGGAGTGTGTCCACGACGAGGCCTTCGGCCCTACCGTGACCATCGAGACCTTCACCACCGAGGAGGAGGCCATCGCCATCGCGAATGACACCGAGTACGGCCTGGCTGGCGCCGTCTACACTTCCGACGCCGGCCGCGCCGAGCGCGTTGCCCGCGCCCTGCGCCATGGCACCATCTGGATCAACGACTTCCACCCGTACCTGCCGCAGGCAGAGTGGGGCGGCTTCAAGCAGTCCGGCAATGGCCGCGAGCTTGGCCCCACCGGCTTGGCCGAGTACCAGGAGCACAAGCACGTGTACCAGAACCTCTCCCCTGCCGCTTGGGATCAGTTTGGCCTGCAGTAACTAAGCCGGCCACATAAAAGTCAGCCCCCGCTGCTCGGAAAGAGCGCGGGGGCTGACTTTTTGTATGCGGCCAACGCGAACTGATTATGCAGTAACGGCATCTTCCAGCTCGGCCAGCAAGGAATTGGTGCGTTCTACCTTGGCATCTACAGGGCGGAATTCGCCGTCGGTCCAGTCAGTAAAGAAACCGAAGTCGAGCTGATTGCGCAGCTGTGGCATGGAGAAGTTGACTACGATGGTGCGCCATGCTTCCACGCCGCGGATTGCGCCCGCTGGACCGTAACCGGCGAACGCAACCGGCTTACCGGCCCACTCTGCGGCCAAGCAGTCGAAGGCATTCTTGAATGGACCCGGCACCGAGCGGTTGTACTCCGGGGTAACAAATACGAAACCATCGCAGACATCCACTGCATCGGACCACGCCTGCACCTTTTCATCCGCATACTGCTTATTGGCGGTGGCAGGAATGACGTCAGTGGTCAGCAGTGGAACATCAAACTCCTTGAGATCCAGCAGGGTGTACTCCACCCCATCCTGGCGCCCCTGGGCAAGATCATAAAGCCACTCACCCACGACCTTGCCGGCCGAGTTATCGCGGGTAGTGCCGATGATGATGCCGATACGAGACATAAGAGAACCTTCTTTCCTTCAAGCTTTATGTAACGTCCCTACTTTACCGCTCGTCCCAAAACTTGTCTGATGGTGATGTTGATACGTCCCTCACTCAACCCGCACCCCGCCGGCAACGTGTCGGCATTTACGCGCACTACCCCGTGGTAGGCAAAACGCTTTGGTCCACCAAAGACCACCAAATCCCCAGAGCACAGCGTGATATCATCCCACGGCCGCGTACGCGATTCGGTATGACCCATGCGGAAAAGCGCCTCATCCCCAATGGATAGCGAAATCACCGGGGCGGGTGACTCCTCCGAATCATCCACGTGCATGCCCATGGCCGAGCCCGGCGGATAGTAATTCACCAATGCCATCTCCGGCACAAACGTATCCACCCACGGCTCTAGCTCAGGTGCTACCTCGGCCGCGGCGCGCAGCGCTCCCGGAGCAATCCGCCGCAGACTCTCCGGCACCGGCGGAACCCGCGTACCGTCCATATTGTCTACATACCGATAGCTGGGATAATGCCAATACCTGCCCAGATGCAGCTGAAAAACGCTCATTTGCCCGCCGGATTTCAACCGCGGCCGCACCATCGCCATCGGCGTCGCCGCATACTCGCGCGCAATGCCGCGCATCTCTTCTACCAAGGCCTTCTGCTTATCGACGCCCACCCATCCCGGCACATGCCCCACCCCCGGAGCCACACGCACGCTCGGCCGCGGCAGCGAATCAAAAAGCATGACCTCACCCTAAACCCAACGCCCCAATAAACCGATCCAGAAATTTCCTTCAACAAGGGTAAGAATCGTTTCAAGACAAATCGGACCCAACCCTGGACACTTCAAATAACGTGGGAATTTGTTGCCCTCCGCCGCTTTCCTTAAGCTTCAATGCTGGACGAAAAAGATGCGGATATCGCCTTGAAGATGAAGTTTGATTCCTTTTACCAATTTGTGGCGGCCTTTAATTTAGAAGGCAGCATAAATGAAACAAGTGATAATGCGAATTATGAATCGGGAATAGCCGAGTTGGGAGCTAAAACCTGGCATGTTCGCACAGCACGCACCACGCCTTCTAAGCCGGGAGCCTTCGTAGCATTCTGGCAACGCAACCATGAAGGGGAATCCGTGCCTTTTGAAGATTCTTCCTGCGGCGACGGTCTCCTAGTCTTTGTGATTCAAGGAGATCACCGAGGTGTGTTTCAATTTAGCAATCAAGATTTACAACGTCTCGGTATTACCTCCGGAGCAACCCCAGGAAAGAGAGGATTTAGAGTATATCCGCCATGGAGTGAGGGGCTGAACTCCAACGCTTTAAAGACTCAAAAGCAGCAACAGGCATCGTTTACAGAATTTTGATTTGCGTGTACACAAGCAAATCGATCACAATCTGCACACCCAGTACGCAGAAGGGTGGTAAACGCTCAACTTACGCGCTAACGCGGTTTTCGGCGGATCCACCCACCTGTTAAAGCGCAAAGAAAGAGGACTGCTTCTGTCATTGCTGCGGCACATTGCTTATTCCGACTGCTGTCCTGCATTCTCTGCCCACACGCGCGCTCCCACAAAAGCGGTAGTCATAGCATTCATGAGGACGTCTGTTAAGCCCAGCAGTTTTTTATGCATCCAAGAAACCCCGATGTTCCCGATCTCTGTCTTCACATAGATAAAGCGCGTTGGCGTTTATTACCCTTAAAGAGTGATTACTAACGAACTTCGAAATTTGCTAGCCAAAGCAACTACTCACGCACGGCGCTTTCAGGACGGAGGAGATCACACTGTAGCCGCAGCACTCCTCACCAAATCAGGCAAACACGTACTCGGTTTGAACGCGCACCACTTCCTCGGTGGTCCTTGCGGGGAAGTCTCGGCTTTAGCTAACCATGCTGCTAGTTATCCAGAGGACCCAATCCAAGCAGTAGTCGCCGTATACGGACCTACTGGTCAAGTTATTCCTCCCTGCGGTAAATGCCGCCAGGTGCTTTTTGATGTTGATCCGTCCATTCGGTGCATCGTGCGCGGAAGCAATGGACTTGAAGCACCTACCGTAGAAGAACTCTTGCCATTCGCATTCAACTGGCGAGATATGGAACAAGAGCAGCGCATCTACATGTGGGAAGGCTACGAGGAATCAATTCGTAGCGGAGAAAAGCAACAAACCATCCGCGTAGATGATCCTTTCCATGAAGGAAGTGCCCAAATTGTCTTCGAGAAAGAATCTGGAGAGATCGTCACCATTCCTGCACAGGTCACGGCCGTTTCCTCTACCCAGCGAAGTGAATTGTCGGAAAAGCAAGCTAGAAATGACGGTTTTGGCTCTCTTTCCGAGCTTCAGGAAGCGCTAGATACTCACTATCCCGGATTAGGTGACGATGACGAAGTAGACGTCGTCGAGTTCAAACTGCGGTAATCCATCCATACCGAAAGGTGGAATAGCCCTCCTCCCCACGTGCAGAATTCACCTCATCGATAACGTCATCCTTGCGGGGTGAAGATTGCGGGAGCTACCGCTGGGGGTCTTCTATTTCCCTTATCCAGAAGTTCATCATCTCACCGATAGGATCCGAGGAGGAAAACACTTCGCTCGCTATTTCCCTAGGAGACCAAGTATCCGGAAGGCCTTGAAATCCTGCGCCGATCTTTCCAAGCGTCACTGCTGAAGAGTTTTTGATTGCGCTGAGGATGGTAACGACATCATCATACGTAGCATAAAACGAGTTTTTCCCATTCGCCCCAGTTGCATCAGCAATACAGATCCAGTCGTTAAGTTCCGCCATATCGCTCAAAATATTATCGACGATTTTTCTTGAATCTGTTTCCATATGCTCACTCATTGTGCTTGGCCTTCTACTAACACTCAACCTTAACTCTGAGAATCAGCAACCGCTTTGCCAATGTCGTCTACAAATTTTATCGAGCCAACAAAAGCGGCATGTGAGTTTGTGATTTACCGGAACCTAAGTGATTTCCGCAGATACTTATTAAGCACCACCCACCCTCTACAATGACACCCATGGATGCACAGGAGCGGCAGGACTTGGAACGCTACGGCTCATGGCAGCGGATGACCGGTGGGCAGTGGTTCTTGCCGAGCATGCCGGAGGCGAAGAAAGAGCACCAGCGCACTTTTCGCTTGGTAAAGCAGCTCAACGAGCTGCACAATACGGACCAGGAGCGTGCCGAAGGCATTTTGCACGAGATACTGCCGGAAGATTCCGCGGTGCCAGGCCTGCATGTGCCGTTGAATCTGGAGTACGGCTGCAATCTAGTATGCGGCGAGCGCGTCTTCATTAACTTTGGCGCTACCATTTTGGCCCAGGCCCAGGTGATGCTCGGTGATGGCGTCATGGTGGGCCCCAATTGCTCCCTGATTACGGTGGGGCATCCGGTAAACGATCATGAGATGCGCGCTGGTGGGTGGGAGATAGCCAAGCCCATCACCATCGGTGACAACACCTGGCTCGGTGCCAACGTCACTGTGCTGCCAGGCATCACCATCGGAAAGAACTGTGTCATCGGCGCAGGCACACTTATTACCACCGATATCCCGGATAATTCGCTGGTCCTGGGATCACCCGGCCGCGTGGTGCGCGAGCTGGAAGACAATGAAGAGGTCTGGGAACGCCAGGATCTCAACGGTCCTGTCGAAGGTTTTGGAGCCGCCAAGTAAATGTTTGATCTCGCTCGCATCGGCGATGGTCTGCCCGTCGCCGAGACCATCGATTCGCTGCCGGAAACCGGAAACGTCGTCATCCAGGCCCCGCCCGGCACGGGTAAGACCACACTCGTGCCACCGGCGCTAGCCAATCATGCGGCAGGAGGTGGCAAAGTCATTGTCACCGCCCCACGTCGTGTGGCCGTGCGCGCGGCCGCGCAGCGATTAAGCACGCTTAGCGGCACCCCGGACAAGGTCGGCTTCGCCATCCGAGGCGAGTCCCGCAAGGGCAGCGAGGTCGAGTTCGTCACGCCGGGCGTGCTGCTGCGCCGCCTGCTTAAGGATCCGGAGCTCGAGGGCGTGTCCGCCGTTGCCATCGATGAGGTCCACGAGCGCCAGCTCGATACGGATTTGGTGCTAGGCATGTGCCTGGAGCTGACCGAATTGCGTGAGGACTTTCGCGTCATCGCCATGTCCGCCACCGTGGATGCACAGCGCTTTTCCCAACTTATGGACGCACCCGTGCACGTGACCGAGGCGGTGACCCATCCGCTTGATATCCATTACGCGCCCCTGCCGGGCAGGGCGGCGGGAACGAGGGAGTTTTACGGGGACGTCGCCAAGCAGGCAGCCTGTCAGCAGGAATCAACGCTGGTCTTTGTGCCAGGCGTGCGCGAAGTAAACCTCGTCTGTGAAGCGCTGCAGGGCCATAATGTGTTCCCGCTGCACGGCAAGCAGACCACCGCGGAGCAAGACGCCGCGCTATATACCGATGAACAGCGCATCGTCGTAGCTACCTCTATCGCGGAGTCCTCGCTTACCGTGCCGGGCGTGCGCGTGGTGGTAGATGCCGGGCTTTCCCGCGTTCCCCGGCGCGACACCCAACGCGGCATGTCCGGGCTAGTGACGGTGTCTACCTCAAAGTCGAGTGCCGACCAGCGCGCTGGTCGTGCCGGCCGTGAGGCACCAGGCACCGTGATTCGCTGCTATTCGCAGGACGATTACCAGCACTTTTCCCCACACACCACCCCGGAGATCCTCTCCGCGGACCTCACCCAGGCCGCGCTATTTCTGGACTGCTGGGGCGCAGGCCCGGACTTCCCGCTGCTCGATCCGCCGCCGGCCCAAGCTCTGGCATCCGCGCAGGCGACCCTCAAGCGCATTGGCGCCACGCAGGAACTCGCCCTCCTGCCCACCGATCCGCGCCTCGGCGCCTCCTTGCTCCGCCACGGCAGCCAGGCCGCGCCCATCATTGCCTCGCTTGCCGACGCCCCCTTAACCCCCGATCTCACCCGTCACCGCCCACCTCAAAAAGAGGTCAAGCGGCTTGCACGTCTCGTAGACGATCTCGGCCCCGCCGATCCCGGGGAGGTCGTCGCCACCGCCTTTCCCGAGCAGGTGGCCAAGCGCATGGGCGAGGACTACCTGCTGGCTAGCGGCACCCGCGCGCGCCTGCTCGATAGCTCGGGCCTCACCGGTTCCCCGTGGCTCGCCATCGCGGAGGTTTCCCTGTCTAATGCGGGCAATGCCATCATCCGCTCGGCCGCCCGCATCGAGGAAACCGCAGCTCTGGCGGCCATCGGCGTCACCGAAGAAACCCGCGCCTTCCTGCGCGATGGCCGTGTGCGCGGCGTCAAAGTCAAGGCCGCGGGCGCCATCACGCTTTCTGAAACCCCTGTCAAAGTCACCGGCCCCGCAGCCGAGGGGGCACTTGCCGCCGGCATCCGTGAAGAAGGCCTAGGCCTCTTTACCTTCAGCGAGAAGGCCCAAAGTTTAAAAGACCGCCTGCGCCACCTGCACGCCCACTTTGGCGAGCCGTGGCCAGACGTGGAGCAGGCGGATCCCGCCGAGTGGCTCGGATCCGAACTCCACCGCATCGCGGAAGGAACCCCCGCCGCCAAGCTCGACATGTACCCCGCGCTGCAACGCCTTCTGCCCTGGCCAGAAGCCACCCACCTGGACGAGCTCGCCCCTGAACGCCTCCCAGTCCCCTCCGGCCGGGACGCACGAATCGACTGGTCCGGCGATCGCCCCGTGGTTCACATCAAGCTACAAGAATGCTTCGGCCTGGCCGCATCTCCCGAATACTGCGGCCACCGCGTGCAATTCCACCTGCTCTCCCCCGCCGGGCGGCCACTCGCGGTGACCGATGATCTCGCCAGCTTCTGGTCCGGCCCCTATGCTGGCGTGCGCGCCGATATGCGCGGGCGCTACCCCAAACACCCGTGGCCGGAGGACCCGTGGAACGCGGTTGCTACCGCGCGCACCAAAAACCGAATGTAGTTAGCCCCATTGCTGCCAGCCCAGGTAGCAGCTCATGACCACGACCAAGGTAAGTAACGCGTAGCGGATGAATTTGGCGCCGCCACCAAGTACGGTACGAGCGCCGAGGAGTGCGCCGGCGATATTGGCTACACCGAGCACGATGCCAAGCGTCCACCACACGTGCCCGCCAATAATAAATACGATAAGCGCACCGAGGTTGGTAGCTGTATTGACTACCTTGGCCATGGCCGCAGAGGTCAAAAAATTCTGCGCAAAAATAGAGGTAAACGCCATGATCAAAAACATTCCGGTACCCGGACCGAAGATGCCATCATAAAAGGAAATGATGCCGGAGAGCACCAAGACCACGACGGTCCGCCACCCGCCACGGATACCGGCCGAGTCGCTGTTGCCAAAATCTGGCTTGAAGGCAACGAAGATGCCCACGGCCACCATGAGCACGATGATGATGGGGCGCATGATGTCTTTATCGAGGCTCGAGGCCACGCTGGCCCCCAATCCGGAGCAGACCAGCGCGATGAGGATGAAGCGCGCCATTTCTGCCTTGTCCAGCTTCACCTTGCGAGCGAGGGTCACGGCAGCGGATCCGGTGCCGGTCACCGCGGCGAGCTTGCTAGTGCCCAAAGCAGCGGCCGGAGCAAGGCCCGGCAGGACCGCCAGCAGCATCGGGATCAAGATCAATCCGCCACCGCCGATGACCGCATCGACCCATCCCGCGGCCGCAGTACCAAAGAAGAGAATTATCCACTGCACCACATCGATTTCCACGCCCCCGATCATAAATCTTGAATGATGTAAGGTGATAACCCGCCTACTGCCCTCCCCGTAGTGGAGAAAAGCAGGCATTATACTTTTCCGCAGCAGAACCGGGAGGCTCGCATGGCCGCACAACAGGAAGGCACCCGGCTTAGTGCCCGTACCGTGGCACGGTGGGCCATTGTTATTCCAGCATCAGTCGTACTGGGCTGGCTCTTTAGCATGTGGCACGTACCTGCGGCCTGGATTTTGGCAGCGATCCTTTCCTCCGGCGCCATGGCGCTTTTTACCGGGGAAGATCTGCACGTAAACCGGAGTTTTTATAGCCTGTCGCGCGGCTTTATTGGCATCATGGCTGCCATCCCGCTGACCGTGGTTCCGGTGGGCCAATTGCTTGGCTTCCTGCCTGCCGCCCTGACGATCTCCCTTGTCACTCTGATGGTGGGAGTTATCGGCGGCCAACTCTTACACCGCGCACGGCCACAGGATGTCTCTTCCGAAACCGGTATTTTATCTATGCTGCCGGGTGGTGCTTCGCTCATGCCCGCACTTGCCGACGAACTCGGTGCCGACTTCCGCTACGTCGCCCTCACCCAATACCTACGCCTCTTAGTAGTCTCGGTATCGCTACCGGCCGTGGTCGCCCTATTGGACACGCCCGCCGGCAAGGGAGCGGATCTTTCGGTCGACGGAGAAACCACCTGGTGGATAGTTGCCCTAGTGATCGCCATTGCCTTCATCGGCGAAAAGGTAGGCAGGTTCCTCCACCTCCCCGCAGCCGCGGTGCTCGGCCCCTTGCTGCTGACAGTGCTAGCCTCTTTCGTGTTGCCGGAGGGCCACACGCTCGAGCCACTCTACGCCTTTAAGGTGATGGCGTTTTTGTCCATCGGCTGGGTCTGCGGCGGCGGGCTTTCGCTGCCGGCGCTCAAGGCCTTTGCCAAGCAGCTGCCTGCCACAATTTTGTTCATCGTGGTCATTATCGGCATCTGCGCGGCCACCGCCTGGCCGCTGACCATGTGGCTACACATTTCCTACTTCGAGGCCTACCTGGCCACCAGCCCCGGCGCGCTGGAGACCGTACTCGCACTCTCGGCCGAGGGCGGGGCCGGCCCCGCGGTCATCGCAGTCCAGCTCACCCGCCTCATAGCGGTCCTCGTCGTCGCTGGTTATTTGCCACAACTCCTACGCTTGGCAAAGCGTCTGCGCCCCTAGTCAGTCTCCAGTACAGCCTCGCGCAGCACGGACATGGGTACAGAGCCGAGCGCCAGGGCCTCGGAGTGGAAGTCCCGCACGCTCATTCCCTGCTCCACGGCCTCCTGCCTGGTCTGCTGCCATAGGCGCTCGCCCAAGGCATAGGAAGGCGCCTGCCCCGGCCAGCCCAGGTAGCGGTTGACCTCAAAGTTGAGGTTCGCGTCATCCATCGCGGTGTTTTCGCGCATGAAGGTCTTCACGTGGGCCTTATCCCACTTGCCAGAGTTGCTGCAGTCCGGCAGCTTCTTGCCCAAGTGCAATCCGATGTCCACCACAACGCGGGCGGCGCGGAAACGCTGGGCGTCGAGAAGCCCCATGCGGAATCCCGGATCCTCCATATAACCCAGCTCCGCCATGAGCGCCTCAGCGTAAAGCGCCCAGCCTTCGCCGTGGCCCGAGTTCCAGGTCACCGCACGGCGCCACAGGTTGAGATCATCTTGGACCAGCGCAGAACCCAGCTGCAGATGATGGCCCGGCACGCCCTCGTGGTGAACCGTGGTCAGCTCTTGCCAGGTGTGGAAACGCTCCTGGCCAGCCGGAACTGACCACCACATGCGGCCGGGACGCGAGAAATCATCTGAAGGCGGGGTATAAAAGATGCCGCCTGTACCGGCAGGATCGATGCAGCATTCGATATCGCGGATCTGCTCCGGAATGTCGAACTCGGTGCCATCCAAATCCTTGATGACTTTCTCCGCCGTGCCCTGCATCCATTCCACGAGCGCATCGGTGCCCTCCAGCACGTAGCGCTCCTCTTGGTTGAGGTTGCGCATCGCGGCCTTCACGGTGCACTCAGAGCCATACAACTCGTGCGCGATCTTTTCTTGCTCAGCGCGGATTTCTTGGACACGCTCCAGGCCCCACTCGTAGGCCTCATCAAGATCGACGGTATCGCCGACGAAAAGCTTGGAAAACCGCTCATAGCGGTCGCGGCCCACCGCATCCTCGGTGGAAGCCTGCGGCTGTAGTTCATTGGAGAGCCAATCAGCGAACTGCCCAAAAGCGCTCTTTGCCGCCTCGACCTCAGTACCCTCGACGCCAAGGCCCTCCAGCATGGAACCGGCGTCGGCAAGCCGCTCACACTGGACGAAGACTTCGTTGATCTGGCGATGCGGCGGAATCAGGCCATGTGCCGCCGACTCCTGCAAGGAATCCTTGTATCCGCTTAGTGCGCCACCGACCTTGGACAGGCGCGAGCGAATGGCATCAAGCTGCTCAGGGGTATCCTGCGGCATCAGCAGCAAAGTATCGCGAATGGTCTGCACCGGGGAGGCGATGTTGTTGAGGCTGCGCATATCCTCGCCGTGGTGGTGCAAGTCCAGCTCTAGGCAAAGGCGATCGCGCAAGACGGCTGCGGTCACGTAATCCACATCGTCGAAGTCATCTTCATCATCGGACTCGTCAGTGGTGTCATCCAGAGCATCGACGTCAGCGACCATGTCACGGGTGCGGTCAGCAATAGCCGCGTAGTACTCCGGCGAGAAATCCTGCAGCTCGCCTTCGAATCCCGGGATGCCCCACGCCGTTGCTTCGGTAGGGCTTAGCTCCGCAAGATCGTGCACAAAGTTATCGCAGGCCGCGTCCAAGAGGGAAGGATGGCGGCTCTGGTTTGGCTCTGAACTCATGAGGGTGAAGTCTATCCTTTACCTGGAGCCTAGGGCCAACCTAGGCGCCAAACGTTGTCAGCTTGTTAGCTACTTGTTATCCCACTTCATCCCGGGATTAGTCCAACCCGCAAAGGCATCCAGAACCTGCGCTGGCGTTGGCTCAAGCACGATCGCATCCACAAAGCGGCGCTGCACGAAGCCCGCCTCTGACATGCCCGCGTACATGTCCACGAAAGGACGCCAGAATCCGGCGACGTCCACCAAGCCAACGGGGCCGTCGACGTGGCCTAGTTGCTGCATGGTCAGCACCTCCGCGAGCTCTTCGAGGGTGCCCACGCCGCCCGGCAGACACACGTAGCCATCTGCCAAGTCCTCCATGCGGGTCTTGCGCTGCGCCATGGTCTCCACCACTTCAAGTGAGGTCAGGCCAGGATGTGAAAGCTCTAGGTCCACCAGCTGTTCGGGGATCACGCCGGTGACCGTTCCGCCTCCTGCCAGACATGCATCCGCTACCACGCCCATGAGCCCCACGTTGCCGCCGCCGTAAACCAAGTTGATTCCACGATCTGCCAGCTGCCCGCCCAGCTGACGGGCTGCTTCGATATATGCTTCCGAGTTACCGGTGGCCGAGCCGCAATAAACCGCAATTGAATCCATGGACACCACACTATAGAAAGAATCCCTTAGACAATGTTGTCTAATCTTGCGGATACCTGCTAGACAATACGGTCTAGAAAATCTATACTTCTACTTATGCTCAAACCTGGTCCCGTGTTCACTCGCCCGCGCACCCCAGCGGCTAAGTGCCTTCACCTCGTGCGTTTAAACCCCATCATCACGCGCAGTGAGCTCGTCGAGGCGACAGGACTTTCCCAGCCCACCATCACCCGCGCCACCGCGGCACTGCTCCAGGCGGGCCTCGTCCAGGAAAGAAACGATCTCACCCGTTCCCGCGGCCGCGGGCGCCCCACGGTTCCGCTCGAAGTTGCCGAAAATGACTGGATCCTGGCCGGAATCGCCGTGGGCACCTCGCAAACCCACATCGGCTTCTACGACACGCTCGGGCGCACCATCCGCGAAGATGACGTACCTACCCCCGTCGCGCAGCTGAGCGAGGAGGACTTCATCGAGCACATCATGGCCGGCGTCCATCGCCTAAGCGCAGGCCTCGACCGCAAACTGGTCTCCGTGGGCATTACCACCTCCGGCACTGTCGACGCCGCGGGCCGCGTCACCGCCGCAAACCTGGGTTGGGTCGACGTCGACATCGCAGAGCGCCTGCACTATCAGTTCAGCGTGCCCGTTGTGGTTTCCTCCGCCGTGCCCGCAATCTTGGGCTCCGAAACCCAAGCCGCGGAACTTGGAAATACCGATCCGGTTCTAGTGCTTTTTGCGGATGACTCGATCGGCGCCGCGCTTTCCACTGGCGACGAAGTCTCCCAGATCATCCCCCTGCCTTCCATCGCAGAGGTGCCCCACCCAGAGGAAACCTTAACTACCGCCGCCGTGCAGAAAAAGCTAGACAACGTCGATACCTCCGCGCACCGCGAAATCCTCGATGAACGCGCTCGCCATCTAGGCCTTGTCGCGGCACAACTCATCAAGGAACATGAGCCCACCACCGTTGTGCTCGCCGGTGGAGCATTCCTTGATGACCCTGCTGCGCCGAAACGTTTCGCGGCAGTCGTACGAGAAAAAGCCGGAAAGTCCGCCCAGCTACGTCTCATCCCCTCGCATCAGGAGATCGTGGGGGCGATTACCCGCGCAATTGCGCTCGATCCCCTGCTGCGCGTGCCGCTCGAGCTAAAGGCTTAGCCGCGGGAGGAAAGCTCTGCGTCGATGCGCAGGAGGCCAGAGCCATCGTTGCCCACGAGCTTGATCTGGTCGACGATCTCGCTGACGGTGGACTCCTCCTCGATCTGCTCCTCCAGGAACCAGTTGATCATGGAGCGGGAATCCAGATCGCCGGCCGCATCAGCGGTGCGCGCGATCTCGCGAATCTGCTCGGAGACCTTCTGCTCGTGCGCGAAAGCCGCCTCGAAAGCATCCAGCGGGGTAGCTGCCTTGATGGAAGGAACTGAGATGTCAGAAAGCTCAACGCGGTAGCCGCGGTCCAGCAGGTGCTGCGCGAACTTCTGCGCGTGCGCGCGCTCCTCTTCTGCCTGCGCGTAGAACCAGTCGCGCATACCTGGGAAGGAGAGGTTATCCATCTCGTATGCCAGCTGGGTGTAAATAAGAGCAGCGCCGTGCTCGTTGTTGACCTGATTGTTCAGGAGGGTTTGCAGCTTCTCGTCCATGTCAGGAACCTTTCTCTAAGACACCCCGGAAAGTACAATTGCCTATCAAACCGGGGCGATTCATTAAGTGCAACACCAACAATACAGATTTATTTCCGTCGCGCTAGGAAGGTTTGCTTTAGCAAACATGCCGGTCAAGGCAACTTTTTGGGTTGGATCTCCTAACTTTGCTCAGGATATCCACCACTGCATTCCCCCTTAGAACAACCGCGACACAACCAAGCCACGCTTGACGACGCCGCCCTTGCCTAGAACAGCTTCGGCAGTTTCAGGCCCGGAATCGCACCAGAGAAGGCAGCACCGACTGCAGCCAGAATCGCAACAATCGCGGCTACAATGCCGCCGATTGCACCCGCGGAAGAACCCGCGTCAGGCTTTGGATCTGGTTTCGACTCTGGCTTCGGCTCTGGCTTCACTTCTGGCTCAGCAGCCGCCTTGCCATAGGTGACAGTGAGGTCAGTGTTTCCGTCCTCTAGCGGTCCCGGCTCGTAGAAGCCCAGCATCGCGTCGGAGCCAACCTTGGTGATGGACGTCTGTGCATCTGTGGTGGTGTAGGTCTTCTCTGCTGCCGGAACAATTGCTTCGCTCAACTTAAAGGTGGAGATTTCTGCGTCATCCAGGTCGGTTTCAATTGCCTCCTTGCTGCCTGGCCCCTTGGCACCGGTGGTCTTCAAGTCCGCCGTGATGGTGGCATCAGTGCCGGAAACCACCACCTTGATGTCGCTGAACGTCATATCGAGGCCATAGCCGCCATCTGGGCCCATGCCCGGGTGTGCTTTGAAGTGCAGCGAGCCATCAGTGTCGATGGTTCCGTTACCCTTTTCGTCAACCGTGGATGCGGAAGCATTCACTGGAAGCTTGAAAGAATTGTCAGCGAAGACGGCACCATCAGTGGTCTTAATCTCACCCTGCGCAAAAGGCTTTTGCAGGTAGGAAATGAAGGACTCCTTGATGGGCCAGCTGAGCTCACCGGAAGCGAGGGCAGGAATTTCCGCAGCGGAAGCAGTGGGTACTGCGAGAGCACCGGCCACGAGAGTGGTGGCGGTGAGTACAGAGATTGGCTTCATTTAGTTCTCCGAATCAGAAAGAGTGTAGATGAGAGTATGCAAACTGAGCTTTGCTATACCTAACAGAGGTTAGGCAAGGCTAAGCTTAAAGTCAAGACCTGTTTTAGTGTCGCCGATCTAACTCAGCAAAGATGCCCGAATTAAACGCAAAGGCCGCCTGGGCCTCAGAGATAAGCGCCGCCCGCTCTGCTTCTGCCAATCGCATCTCATCAATACGCTGTCGGTAACCATTGCGGTAAGGAGGAATCTTCCCGATCGCGGTGAAGTCGTAGAAGTTAAGCGCATCCGGATCAATCCCATACAGTGCACCCAACCGCGCCGCAATAACCTGGCCGCCGGAAATGTCACCGAGGTAGCGCACATAGTGATGCGCCACAACCTCAACTGCATGCTCAGGTGTAGCCAACTGCTCAAGGCGGGCCACATAAGCCGCGGTAGCCGGCAAGATGCGAACCTTATCACGCCAATCCCCTCCCAGCTGCTGAGTCAGATCGACCTCGAGAGCATCGCGGCGCTCCAAACGCGGATCGGCCACAGCGCCCGCGGTGGCCGTTTCCGCCACAGCACGCACTGTTCGCTCCAATGTCTCATACACAAACCACAGCTGACCGGTCAGATCGGCGACAGCTTTGGCATCTAGCTCTCCCGCCATGAGCCGCTGCATAAAGCTCGATCCCTCCGCCGCCCCGTGGGCACGCGCAGTCTCCTCGCGCAAAGCCAGCGATAACGGTCGATCCAGCGCAATGGTCATAAATTCTCCTTAGAAAAGTAATGCTTACCTAACTTACCGAAACCAACTTAAAGTTAGGGTTACCTAAAAATCAATATTTAAGGAGAAAATCAACCAAAAGAACTACCTGTCTAACTTGCCGCTCAGACGCTCCAAGCGCTGCAAGCTCGCACCATCCAAGCCCCGGAATTCCACCTCGACCCCGCGGTCGGCATACTTTTCCTGCACCGAATCCAGCGTCGCCACCGTGGAGGCATCCCAAATTTCGGCGCCATTTAGGTCAATAACCACGTGCTCTTCCGGCAACGTGTAGTCGAAGGCATAAACCAGATCGTTCGAGGACGCGAAGAAAAGCTGCCCACGCACAAAGTAGGTGTTTCCCTCCAAGTCCACCGACACGAAATGCGCCACGCGGCGAGCAAAAGCCACCGACGCCGCCAGCACACCGGCGACCACACCCACTGCCAAGTTGTGGGTAAGCAAGGTGCCCACCACGGTTACCAGCATGACCACTGTTTCCGAAAGCGGCATAAGCCGCAGCGTGCGCGGGTTAATCGAATGCCAATCCACGGTCGTACCAGCGACAATAATCATCACCGCTACCAACGCCGCCATAGGAATGCGGCCGACGGTCTCCCCCAAGACCACGACGAGGATGAGCAGGAAGACGCCGGCGAGGACCGTCGACAAGCGCGTGCGTGCCTGCGCGCCCTTCACATTGATCATGGTCTGGCCAATCATCGCGCACACACCCATTCCACCAATCAGTGCGGACAAGATGTTTCCCACGCCTTGGCCTAAGGACTCGCGCGTCTTATCGGAGTGCGTGTCCGTAATGTCGTCGACGAGCTTCGCCGTCAGCAGCGATTCCATCAGTCCCACCAGAGCCACGCCAACCACGTAAGGAGCGATGAGCTCGAGCGTCTCCAGATTCAGCGGCACGTTCGGAATAAACAATCCCGGCAGGCTCGTAGGCAGCTCACCTTGGTCGGCCACGTCCGGGACCTTCCACCCGAAAGCAATAGCCAACACCGTGACCACCAGGATGGTCACCAAAGGCGCAGGGATCACCGTGGTCAGCCGCGGCAGCACCAGCATGATCACCAGCCCCATTGCCACCAGCACGTATACCATCCACGGCACATGCTTAAGATGCGGCAGCTGCGCGGTAAACATCATGATGCCCAAAGCGTTGACGAATCCGGTCATCACCGAGCGCGGGATGAAACGCATAAGCTTGGCGACGCCCAGCATCGCCAAGATGATCTGCAAGATGCCGGCCAGCATGATGGTGGCCACCACATAGTCAAGGCCGTGACTGTGCGACAACGGCGCAATAACCAAGGCCACCGCGCCCGCCGCCGCAGAAACCATCGCGGGGCGTCCGCCGGTGAACGCGATGGAGATTGCCATGATCACCGAGGCAAACAAACCTACGCGCGGATCGAGCCCCGCTAAGATGGAAAAACTGAGAACCTCAGGAATCAGCGCCAGCGCTACCGCGAGGCCGCCGAAGACCTCCATACGAAAGCGCGCTGGCGAAGAAAATGCATATTTAAAACTGCCGAGAACAGAAGTAGGTGCGGGTTGTTGAGACACCGCACATACTCTAGCGGCCCCTAGGCCCCTTCCCTAAAAGAACCGTCAACAGTGATAACAGGCAGAACCGACCACGCAAAATTGATCCAGGCATCTGTCTTTTTCCACGAGAAATCCGGCTCAAAGATGGTCGTGGGCTTGGTGTAAATAACGGCTGACTTCACCTCAGCGGCCGTTTCCGCCAGCAGGTTGACCACGAGATCGAGGGTCTTTCCAGAATCGGCCACGTCATCGACCACCAGAACCTTCTTGCCCTGCAAGGATTCGATATCCAGCTGCGGGTTAAGCAGAACTGGCTCGGGCAAGGTCGCACCGATGTCGGTGTAGAACTCCACGTTGATTGCGCCCATTTCTTTGACGCCGATTGCATAGCCGATGGCGCCTGCTGGGATGAGGCCGCCACGGGCCACGCCCACGATGAGATCAGGGAACCACCCAGAATCAATGACTTGTTGGGAGAGCGCTCGGCTTGCCTCGCCGAATGTTTCCCACGTGAGGTTCTCGCGTTCTGAGTTAAACCATTCTGGGACGCTCATGCGGCTTGCCTGCTCCTTCGACCGACGAATCTTTTCGTATAGTCTATCGGAAAGGAACCTCGCCCAAAGTTCTTCTGAGCTTTCTTGTGTGCAAACGGGAGGGATTTCCTGCTAGCTGCTCCACTGCGCGCACCGCGCACATCACGTGCGCTTCCTTAGAGTTCGAGTAAAAGGCCTGCGCTTGTGCGGGCAGCTTGGGGACGGCATGCAAAGGCAAATCGGAGACGGACAGAAGCGTGCCATAAGGAACGCGGTAGCGGTAACCGTTTGCCGCCAGCGTGCAGGACTCCATATCCACCGCCACAGCGGTGGAGTGCTGTAGCCACTCCCACAGGTCGCGGGAGGTGCGCCATTCCCAGTTGCGGTCGTCGGTCGAGAGCACCGTGCCGGTACGCATCAAAGGATTATCGTCACCGTAGACCTCCCGCACGGAGGCCTCCAGCATGCGCTGCACTTCAGGTATAGCGGGAATCGGATTCCCCGCGCCCACCTTGCGGTCGAGAATGTGGTCCTCGCGCTGATAGGCGTTACCCAGGATGAGGTCGCCGATACGCATGCGGCCGTCCAGTCCAGCGCAGTGCCCGATCATGATCCACGCCTCGGGGCGCAGGACAGCAAGGCAGTCCGTGATTGTCTTGGCGTTGGATGGACCAACGCCAATGTTGATCATCGTGATTCCGTCCCCGCTGGCCGTGATGAGGTCAAAGCGTGGCATCTGATAGCGGGAGGTTAGGGTGAGCTCGTCGACGTCGAGAAGCACGGCGTCATTCGAGTGGATCGTCTCCCCAGTAGGCAACACCAGCGCCGTGTAGCGGGAATCCTCTTTGGTGAGCTCGCGCAGGCCAAACTTCACAAACTCCGTGGTGTGCATGGCATAGTTGGTGAACAGGATGTACTTCTGCACCGTGTCGACCTCGATGCCGGTGTAGTGCTCGATGCGCGCGCACGCGATGTCGAAGCGCTGCGGGCCAAAGTGGAAGAGCGGTTTTTCCTTACCGTGGAAGGCCTTCCACTCGCCGTCGATGATGGCATCGTTGACCTCGTCCAGAGTGGGGCGCGGTATCTCACCGCGGTTCTCGGGCACTGAGCCGGCGTCACGGATGTACTCCGGTGGAATGAGCTCATTCGACTGGCCTACGTAAATGTCACAGGGATAGTTCTCCGTCAGCCTTGATAGCTGCTCCGTGAGGTAATCACGCAGGAGCTGAGGTTTGGAAATGACGGCAGAAAAGCGGCCAGCTTGGTCCACATATCCAAAGGGTTCGGAACGGTCGATGGGCTGCCATTCGCGCACGTGCACAGTGATTTTGGGATAGACCACGTGCCTATAACGATCGAAATCCCCCGTCGCGAGGGATTTACGCGCGACGGAGCACGAGCTGTCATAGAGCTCGATGAGATGGCATACTGCCTCTTCAACAAAGTGGGCATGCTGCAGGTCAGTCATGCCAGCGAGTGTAATTCGGGTACACCATTTCGGCAGCTTCAACGGTGCCGGGAAACCGTCGAGGGACCGCTAGACTGCCCCAAGGCTATTGAATTAACGAGGGCCCGCCAGCTGCGCACTGGCGGGCCCTCTCCCCATGACTAATCTTCGGCACCTGGTAAAGAAGTGGAGCGCATCTTCCCAAGTAACCGCCCGTGATTAGGCAAGCCTTAGTTTATAAAACTTTTGGATGATGGTCAAGCGTTTTCCAAAATTTTTAAACTGCTTCATAAAACTGCCCATGACGTGCATAAATGGATCAAGGGTACAATTTTGACACATGGCACCAGATCCGATCGTTGAATTGCGAAACTCAATCTCCGCGCAACTCGGGAAGTTTTGGCGCCCCAGTGAAGACTCACCGCGCTATGGAATCGCAACCCCTGCAACCGCAATCGCGTTGCGCGAGGACGTCTCCCAAGAAATCGCCTCGCGCCTCCACGCACGCCCCGACTCCACGCCCGGAGAAAAGATCCTAGAAGCGGACACCGCAGCCACCCTCCCCCTCGGCGCACGCATCAAACCCCGCGGCATCTTCGAGGACGATTGGTCCGCCCACCCAACGCCGGAGCGGCCCTGGCCAGTAATCCTCATTCACGGCACCTGCGACACTAAAGGCATCTGGCAGCTGCTCGGCACCCAACTCCGCGAGGACGGATGGGCAGTTTTTGCCCCTGACTACGGCAACCGAGCAACCCAGCCCATCCCTGAGTCTTCTCAACAACTGGGCTCCTACATTGATGCAGTCCTCAACGTTACCGGCGTAGAAAAAGCTATCCTCGTCGGTCACTCTCAGGGTGGGCTGTTAGCCCGTTACTGGATGCGCATCGATGGCGGCGCCGAAAAGGTCCGCCATCTCATCTGCCTAAGCTCCCCCAACCACGGCACGACGCAGGGCGGAATCGTCAGCCGACTTGTGCGCAGCGGACGCCAAGAAGCGGTGATGCGCTCCATCATTGATGGTTGGTTCGGACCAGCCGGCATGCAGCAAATCGTCGGAAGTAAGATCCTCCTCGATACAAACGTCGACGGCGACCTCGAGCCCGGCGTGACCTACACGTGCATCGCCACGAAGAACGACGCCGTGGTGGTTCCTCCCGAGACGTGCTTCCTAGACGGCAGCAAGGTCAAGGACGGCACCGTGCGCAACATCTACGTTCAGGACTTCGACAAACGCGCCGTCGTCATGCACGAGGACATGCCACTGGACAAGCGTGTGCACGCCATCGTACGCACGCTCCTTAAGCTCATTAACTAGATGCTCGGCAGCGCTGGCATTGCGGGAAGTAGCCCCGATTTCATGATCGCATGACCGATGATGGCAAACATTCCACCGAGCGCGGTCAAACCCAAGATGTAATTCCATGCTTCAGCGAAGCTGGAGGTCTGTTGCGGTGCTGGTTCCGCACAGGTTTGGGTGGGGTCGCATGTTTGCTCGGCGCTCGCCTGCGGTGCCAAGAGAAGGGAGCTGGAGAGCGCGACAACAAGGGCTAGTTTTCGCATGATTTTTCCTTAGACAAAGTGTTGAGATTTGAGTATTGGTCGATTTAAATGTTGGACAATTTGTATGTGGAGATAAGTGAGTCGATGCCCGTGGGCGGACAGCGCTGCGGCAACACGCACAGCCGGCCATCGATCTCAGCTACCGTGATGTCCCATCCATAAACCTCGGACAAGACCGCATCGGCGTAGACCTCCGGCACGGTTCCGTGGGCCACCACCTTCCCGTCCGCCATGCACACGATGTGATCGCAATACGCGGCAGCAGCGTTGAGGTCATGCAGCACCACAAGGACTACAATTCCGCCTTGCTTAGCCAGTGCTTGGGCCAAGGAAAGTACCTGCTCCTGATGGTGGATATCCAGGGCAGCGGTGGGTTCATCGAGCAAGATAACCGGGGTTTGCTGCGCGAGCACACGGGCCAAAGCAACCCGTGCCCGCTCACCGCCCGACAGCGTAACGACGTCACGGCCGGCCAGATGCGCGACGTCGGCAGCAGCTAAGGCCGCGGCGACGATCTCTTCATCCTCAGCCTCAGATGAAGTGCCCGCCCACGGACTTCGGCCCATCGCAACCACGTCGCGCACTAAGAACTCGAAGGACACTCCAACATCCTGCAGCATCACTGCCCGCAGACGGGCCAGTTCGTTTGGGGAAAGCCCCGTGGGGTCAAGCCCAGCCAGCTGTACGCTTCCGGAGTATTCAAGGTCTCCCGCGACCGCGGCCAATACCGTCGATTTGCCGGCGCCATTCGGCCCGATGAGACCCGTAACCTCGCCAGGTTGTGCGTCGAAAGAAACGGCGTCGACAAGCTTGCGGTGCCCAATTTCAACAGTAAGTCCCCGCACCGAAATCATGAGTGCATCCCCTTTCGCATCATCCGCCGCAACAACACAAAGAAACAGGGGCCACCCACTAGCGCGGTGAAGATTCCGATGGGCAAGTCCGCAAAGGGAATCAGCGTACGTGCAGCAACGTCGGCAAACCCGATGAGTACCGCGCCAGCAAGAGCCGAGGCTGGTAACAAGATTTTGTTCGCAGGCCCCACGATGGTGCGCAACAGGTGCGGCACGATGAGTCCCACGAAACCGATGAGGCCAGCAAAGGACACTGCGCCCGCGGTCAGCACCGCAGAAGCAACGATCGCGGCGATACGCAACCTTTGGACGTTGATGCCGATATGCCCCGCCGCGCGTTCGCCCAAGGCTAAGGCGTCGAGCTGCTCACCCAAGCGGAAAGCCACGAACGCTCCTAATGCAGCCACTGGCAGCACCACCCAGACGTGCTTCCACTGCGCGCCGTTGAGGGATCCCATTTGCCAGAAAATGATCTGCTCCCGGTTGGCGGTGGGCGCCAGATAAACCATGAAGGAGATGACCGCATTGCACACTGCGTTAATAGCGATGCCGGTCAGGATCAGGTTGACAACGGCCACGCGTCCGCCATGGCGAGCGAGTTGATAGATCAACGCGGTAACGGCAAGTGCCGTGAGAAAAGCTGCGGCAGGCACGATGAAGGTGCCCAGCAAGGAGACGTTGAAGACGATGACCACGGCAGCGCCCACGCCAGCGCCGGAGGTCACGCCGATGATGGAGGGCTCTGCCAAGGGGTTGGCAAAGACGGCCTGCATCAAGGTGCCAGCCACGCCAAGCGACGCCCCGACCAAAAAGCCCAGTGCGATTCGTGGAAGGCGAATCTCCCACACCACATTGGCGGACAAGGCCTCTTGGTGCGGACCGCCGGCAAGGATTGGAAACAGATCCTGCACAGGCACGTAGTACTGGCCCAACACGATGGAGACCAGCGCAGCGGCACACAGCAGCACCGCCAGGACGATGAAGACCCACGTTCTTTTGCGCTGGCGCTTCTCAAAAACGTCAGGCTGTGCGTTCAGCGTTGTATTAAGCGTCTGGAGCATAAACTGCCTTCGCCAATTTGATGAGCGTCTGCCCCGTCATCGGCCCGAAAGCCAAGGATTGCCCATCCGGGATGGTGACGATTCTCTGCTTCTTTCCGGCAGTGGTCTGTGCGACACCTGGGCGCTGCATGAGGCCGTCGATTCCGCCGGTCGACTCCAAGCCGTTGGTCATCATGATGATCACCTCGGGGTCGATCTTGGCCAAGGCCTCGGCGTTTGCTGGTTCGGCGTAGGACAGATGGTTTTCGGTTCCGAGATCCACGCCACCGACTCCCTCGATGAGGTCGCGGGCGCCCGTGCCCTCTCCCATGATGAAGAAGACACCACCGTTGCCACGCGCGTAGAGGAATGCCATGCGCATGGGCTCGTCTGGCACCAGCTCGGCGATGGCGGCCTTCGCCTCATCGATTTCCTTAATTGACCTCTCCCCCAGCTCCTTTGCTTCTTCGGGCAGGCCGACGACCCCGCCAAGCTTCGCAATGTCCTCGCCAACCGAATCGATGGTGCGCTGCGGTTCCATGACCACAGTGGTCACGCCAGCGGCGCGAATCTGATCGATTGCGTCGCGCGGCCCGATGGAGTGATCGACAATCACCAGCGTGGGCTCGAGCGAGAGAACAGCCTCAACATTGATATTGTGTCCGCCTTCGGTAACCACCGGCAGATCCTGCAGGTTGGGTTCGGTTGAGGAAACAGTGCGACCGACGATGTTGTCCGCTAGGCCTAAGCCAGTCAGCGATTTGGTGTAGGTGCCATAGATGTCGAGAGCCAAGATGCGCGAGACGTCATTGACGGTCACATCGTTGCCGTCAGCGTCCGTGAGTTCTACTGGCAGCTGCGGTTCCACGGAATCCGCCACTGGTTCGATGTCTTTGAAGTCGCTGACGTTACTTAGTCCGGTAAAGGAACGAGGGTCGCTCACGCTATCTGCTGCGGGCAGTTCACTCGTTAGGTCCTCATACCCGCCTTGGACGCCACACGCGCCGAGAGTCAGCGCGCACACCAGCGTCAGAAAAATAGCGGAGAGTTTTTTCATGTTTTAGGTCTTTTCTCTTTTTAAGCTGGTTAAGCCGGGTTCTGCATGACCAAGCGGCTGGTAGAGCCGCCCGCGATCACGAGTCCGGCGATGAGCAGCAGCAGGTAGGTGCGGGAGTCGCCCCACTCAAAGCCCTTGTCCTGCGCTGCGGCAGACTTGATCTTGAAGTTGCCAGATCCGTCCTGGTAGCCCTGCGACTCGCCGCCTGTCAGCGATGCTGCGTCTGCGTTCTTGCCTGCCGCGCCAGCACCAGTAGATCCGGATTTAGATCCGCCGGAGGTGCCCGCGGCGCCAGAGCCACCGCCTGTGACGGCAGCGCAATCTGCGCTGCCTCCTAGGTCTGCACTGATGGAGAGCGGATCCAGCTGTGTGCCTGGCTCATAGAAACCAGCAAAAGCCTCGGAGCCGGTCTCGCTCAGGGCCACGCTCGCCTCACCTTGTAGGGAGTTTTCTCCCACGTCGAGGGAGCTGAAGCTGAGATCACCGATTACGGTTCGGCCAAAGTCCTTCTTTTCGCCTTCCATGTTGGAAGAGCTGACGTCACCAATCAGCTGCCCGGAGTTGCCGTTGAAGGTGACCGCGAGATTGGAGATATTAAGATCGAGTTTGCCGTGGTGACCGCTAAAGTGCATCGAGCCGGAGTACTGAATGCTGCCTGCGTTCCCGTTTACAGCGCCGGAGTTGCCGTTAAAGGTGAAGCGCTCATTTTCGTAACCCACTGCGTTAAGGTCCCAGCGGCCCTGCGCAATCGAGCCAGTGATGTAGGACTGGAAGGACTTCTTTACACCCCATGCAGCGCTAGCTTGGGTAACGCCAGTGGCCTCGCACTTCTCGTCCCCGTTGCCAGCGCTTCCTGCAGCCGCAGCTCCTGCAGCCTGCGTTCCCGTTTCGGCCTTGGTTCCTGCGGACTGGCTTCCGTTTCCGGAAGCTGTAGACGCACCCGTACTCTTGGTGTCACCACCTTTTTGCGCTGCGCTGTGCGATGCCCCGTTGGAGCCGCCTGCCGCAGTACCACCGGAATTACCAGCGGAATCGCCATAAAAGGACTTGAGCTGGCTCAAGAATTTCTCGGTGTTACCCATGAACGTGGTGATGCCATTCATGGTGTCGTTAGTCTCGGACAGGATTGCCATGGCCTCTTTGTTGAAGCCGGTAAATTTACCAGTGATCGACGTTGGGACATCGCCGGTGCCTTTGCCTGCCGCGCAACTACCATCAAGGCCCACGGTTCCCGAGGAAGGATCCAAGGCTTCGCCGGGCTCGTAGAAGCCGGTGAAGAGGCGATTTCCGCCCTGCGTCAAAGTGGTGGAGCCGGTGAGGTTGACCGAGCCGCTCTCGGGTTTGACCGGATTCTGCAGGTCAATAATCGCAATGACTTCATTGTCACCCCGGATTTCCTGGCCTCGGGCCATGGCGGATCTATCGAGCTCGTAAGAGACGTAGTCCACCGAGATCTCTGCGCGGTTTCCCGAGGCGTGGACTTGGAAGTCGGACAAGTTCATGTCAAGGACGCCGTTGTGCCCCTTGAAACTGAGGTTTCCGTTGAAGGGGATCACCACCGAGTCCCCTTCCACACTGGCCTTTGTCGGCGTGAAGGTAAACGCACCCTGACCGCGTTCATCACCTGTGAAACCAATGCCATTTGCGCCCCACGAACCATGTGCAATGTTGCCTTTGATGTAGTTGCGGAATGATTGCTTAATTCCCCAGTTCCAGGTGCAGTTTTCTGCCGCATGGGCTGTTTGGGGTGTCAGCGCAGCGGCCGGACCTGCAACCAAGAACGCGGAGGCAAGGCATGCAAGAAGGGTTCTTTTCATGAGAGTGAGTCACCTTAACGAAGAGATTTAGATAGGCTAGGCTTACTTAATGCATGTTATACTTACCTAACTTAAAAGGCAGGCGTCAACCGTGTACCCCTCTTTGACCACAGAAAACACCCCCTCCGTGGACGCTTTCCGCAACATTTACCCCGATGTAGATCCAGCAGTCGGCCTACCGCTCACGGTAGGCGAACGCATCGCCATCGCCGTGGCCGTAGCCACTCTCGTATTCGGCGGAGCAACCGGGAACCTCATCGTTGGGGCCGCTGGGCTCGCATTTGTCCTTTTCTGCGCCGTGGCTCAAACGCACAAACCGCAGCGCCGCATCCGCGCGGAAGCACGCGGGCGCTTCCCCAACCTCAATTGGTATGAAAACACCACCGTGGCATCCGGCTACGTCATCCCCTCCCTGTGGTTGTTGATCATCGCGGGCACGCTGGCGGCGTGGTGGTTCACGCCGGTCAAGTACTTACTTCACGTAGGTGTACTCAGTGCACTCGTTGCGGCACTCATCATTTGGTTTATGCCGGGACTGAACCCTATATGGACAGCTCGTCGAGCAGCTCGTCAAAAGCCGGACCAACCTGCGTCCGCCACAGCGTATCCACACGATTATCCCCACGCCCCGGACCACCGTTAATCACGGATACCCGCTTACCCGCTTTCTTGGCGTCGAGCACAAAACGGAAACCGCTCATCACGGCCAGCGAGGAGCCCACCACCAGCAGGGAGCGCGATCCAGCCAGAATCTCATAGGCCGCATCCTTCTTCGCGGCCGGAACCGGTTCCCCAAAGTAGACCACGTCCGGCTTGAGGAGCAGTGAGCCGCACACAACGCAGGGCGGCATCACAAACTCATCGACGGCCTCCTGCGAAAGCGCCACGTCACCGTCCGGGTTGACCTGGTCCTCGCTGACCCCCCAGCGCGCTAAGAAGCCCGGGTTGAGGGTCTCCGCGCGGACATCGAAAAGCTCGCGCTCTTCCACGTTCCCGCAGTTCAGGCAAACCACGTGCTTCATGTCACCGTGCAAGGCAACGACATTTTTCTGCCCCGCCTCCTTGTGGAGGCCATCGACGTTCTGCGTGACAAGCCCACTGAGCAGCCCGGCGCGCTCGAGCTCCACCAAGGCGTAGTGCGTGCGATTCGGGCGCGCAGTATCCATCACGCGCCAGCCCACAAAGGCACGCGCCCAGTAGCGGTGCGAGGCCGCGGGATCGTGCCGAAACTCCTGGTAAGTCATGGGTCGATGCCTGCTCAACGAACCTTTCGGGCCGCGATAATCCGGCACGCCCGACTCCGTGGACACCCCCGCCCCCGTGAGCACCATGACGCCACCTGCACGCAGTTGCTTGGCGACGTCGCTAAGCGCAAGCCCTGGCTGCGTCGGTTCCGCGGTCTCCGTGACGACGCGCTCAATAGAACGCAACGCGGACTTGTGGGCTAATTCAACGGCGGGATCCATGCCTCCAATTTAGGACAACTCGGGCCAAGCTAGGGAAGGGTCTCCACGTAGAGCCAATCCGAATCCAACTCTCCGTGGCGCGAACACTTCGTGCTCCATCCGTCCGGGCGGACCTGCGCCACCATGCGGCGGCCACAGATCTGGCAAAAACGCGGCACGTCCAAGCCGGCGGCCGCCGCTGGATGCAGGTGCGCGTCTTTAAACGGCTCGCCGGTATTCGGATGGAAGATTGGCTCCTCCCCTGCCAATACGGCAGCAGCCAACTCATCCATTACAGAGCCTTGATCGGCAGATCGATGCGGCCCAGCATGTCGACGTCCTTTTCAATCTGACGGCCAAGCGTGGTCAGGTAGTTGCCCGCAATGATCGCGTTGATGCCGCCGAGCAGACCCTTCTCCGTGCCGTCGTCGCCAAGCGAAAGCTCGCGGCCGCCTGCAAAGCGCAAGGTCACAGCCGGCATCGCCAAGCGGAAAGCGGCAACGGCGCGCAGCGCTTCACCCAGCGGAACCAGCGGGTAATCCGCAAATGGGGTGCCAGGGCGCGGATCGAGGAAGTTCATTGGGACCTCGCAAGGCTCGATCTGCGCGAGCTGGTACGCGAACTCGGCGCGATCCTCCAAGGACTCACCCATACCGATGATGCCGCCGGAGCATACTTCCATGCCCACCGCGCGCACGTTCTCCAGGGTCTCCTTGCGTTCATCCCAGGTATGCGTAGTCACCACGTTGGGGAAAAAGGAACGGGAGGTCTCCAAGTTGTGGTTATAGCGCTGGGCACCCATGTCCTTCAGGCGCTGCGCCTGTTCGCGGGTCAGCGTGCCAAGGGAACAAGAAATCTCGATATCGACTTCATCCAAAATCGCTGGGATTGCCTCCGCGACCTGGGAAAGCAAGTTCTCATCCGGCGACTTTACAGCGGCAACGATGCAAAACTCCGTCGCACCAGTCTTGGCGGTCTTCTTGGCGGCCTCCACCAACTCCGGAATGTTCAGGCGGGCCGCACGCACCGGGGATTCAAAAAGACCGGACTGTGAGCAGAAATGACAATCCTCCGGGCAACCGCCGGTCTTAATCGAGATGATTCCCTCCACGGAAACATCCGGGCCACACCACTTCAGGCGAGTCTGGTGCGCAATGTCTGCGATTTCCTCGAGCTGCTCATCCGGAACCTGCAGCACTTCCAGCAATTCTTCTTGGCTGAGACCAATTCCCTGGCCTAGGGCTTTATCACGGGCGATATCGATAATGCTCATGGAGAGCAGCGTACTTGAACGTCGTTCAATTTTTGTTAAAAGAACCGAAATTTCACCCGGCGACTACCCTTAAACGCATGACGCTTTACGACGACACCCTGGAACTACTGCAAGAACTCATCCGCAATGCCTGCGTCAATGACCTCACGCCGGACTCCGGCAACGAGGTGCGCAACGCCGACACCTTGGAGAAGTTCTTCGCGGGCACCGACGTCTCCATCGCGCGTTATGAATCCCACCCCTCGCGCGTAAGCATCGTTGTCACCGTCCCAGGCGATCCAGAAAAAGAGCCGCTTACCCTCATGGGACACACGGACGTGGTTCCCGTTGACGAGCCAAAGTGGACCAAGCCGCCTTTCGACGCCCTCATTGAAGACGGCAAGCTCTACGGCCGCGGCGCCGTCGACATGCTCTTTATTACCGCCTCCATGGCGGCGGTCACCCGCAAGATTGCTCAGGAGGGCAACCCGGGCGGCACCCTTGCATTCGTAGGCATGGCCGACGAAGAAGCCCGCGGCGGGCTCGGAGTGAAGTTCATGTCGGAGCAGCACCCGGATGCGTTTTCGTGGAAGAACTGCCTGTCCGAGACCGGCGGTAGCCACCTACCCGACGCAGTGGGCTTTAATGTGGGCGAAAAGGGCGCCGGCCAGCGCCGCATCCACGTGCATGGCGACGCCGGCCACGGATCCACGCCCTATGGCAAGGACTTTGCAATTTTGAAGATCGGCGAGGTCGCACGCCGCATCGCCGCTGCTGAACCGCCGGTTGCTTCGAATGAGATCTGGGAGGGATTCGTCAAGACCTTCAAGTTCGATCCAGAAACAGAGGCGGCACTAATTGCAGGTACCGGCGATTACTCGAAGTTCGGCGATCTTGCCGCGTACGCTCACGCCTTTAGCCACACCACCATCGCCGAGACCGTCCTACGTGCTGGCGGCGCAATCAACGTGCTGCCTTCCCACGCCTACCTGGAGATGGATATCCGCCCCTTCCCAGGCCAGACCCAGGATGAGCTCGATGACTTCCTGCGCGAGGCGCTAGGAGATCTTGCAGACGAGGTTGAAATCGAGCACCTGATTACGGAAGACGCCACGCAATCTTCTACCGATACGAAGCTCTGGCACGCGATTGAGGCAACCTCCAAAGAGTTCTTCCCTGATAAAGATGTGGTTCCAGTCCACGCCACGGGTGGTTCCGATCTGCGTTTCGCGCGCCGTATGGGCGGCAACGCCTATGGCTTTGCCATGCACGCCGAAGCCCGCGATATGGCGAGCGCCAACTCCCAGCTACACAGCCACGACGAACATCTTTATCTCGAGGATTTGGAGCTTACAGTACGCGCTTATGACTCACTTGTAACACGCTTCCTCTCTTCCGAAAAGTAGGTCACTACCTGGGAAAATCGGCGTCGGCAAGCCGTGTCCGGGGCATGTTTTAAAGTGTGATTCGTAAGTTAGTTCGAAACACTTTAACGGTGAGGAACCTCTTGCTATGAAAGTGCCCTACCACTCTCACACCAACCCCGAAGACGAAATAGCCCAAGCCGCCGCACAAATCCGGCATGCAGAGCTGCGCTTCTGGCGCGAGCATCTGCCGGAATTCGATAACGAAATTGAGCTCGCGGTGCAGAGAATGTTTTCTGCCACCGGCGTTAGCCCTACGCGCATATCCAAAATTTTCATGGCTTTAGATCGCCTCGAATCCATGCCAGAACTACATGCTCTCCAAGAGCGCTACCTCCACCTAGATTTAGATCGGCTTATCGCCATCAACGAGTCCTTAGACAAGCTTGGGGAACCGCTTGCCGACGCCCTCGCCCGCATCGACGCAGGCATCACCAAGTACCTCACGCCAAAGCGTGCGAACCAAGTCCCGCCCACGCAAGCAAATATCAAGCGCAAACTCAATGAGCTCATTAGCGCCGAAGATGACACGATTGCCCTGCAAGATACGCGCCGCCATGGTCGATACAGCACCGACCCATTCTCCGTAACGCTGGAAGCAGATCCAGAAACCATCGCGAGCGTCGACCAGGCGGTACGCGCCTTCGCCGAGGCCGAGCAGATTCCACTCGCTCAGGCCATGACGCGCCTCATCCTCGGCGAGGCCAAGCCAAAGGTTATCCTGCACACCTACCAAGCAACTGACATCCCCGGCGCGCCAACCTTCATCCAAGGCCACGGTTGGTCCCGTACTCCCGTGTCCCCTTCGGAGGTCCACGAGGTCGACCCATACGCCGAGAGCAAGAACTACATCACTCCGGCGAACATCCGAAAGTATGTTGAGGGCCGCGACGGCACCTGCCGCTACCCGGGCTGCAACCATCCGGCCTATAAATGCCAAACGGACCATCGCGTCAATTTCGCCGACGGTGGCCCAACAACCCCCGCAAACCTTGCTTGCTTGTGCCAACACCACCACAACATCAAGACGGATGGCACAGCCTTCTACATCATGGACCCATACACCGGGGATATCTTCTGGCTCTTCGAAGATGGGACGTGGAAAGCCACCGAGCCCACCGGCCCCATCGCGGAGAAGAACTGGACGCAGACTTTCGCGCAGGCCATCGCAAGTAGGCGCCGCCGTGCCCACGAGCAGGCCGCTGCTTTAAAGGAGGAGATAAAGAGCTAGTCACAACCATGCCTCGCACACTGCTTTGATTGCTGCCGCGGGACCTATCTTTAGCCTGCTCAGCGGTATCATCTGCTCGCTGCTACAACCGAGACGCCTGGTGTGGATCTGGTTCAGCTTTGCTTCCATCATGGAAGGCGTGTGTTATTTCGTCATCACGCCCGCTGGCGCTGGTGACACAGCAACGGTTGTGGATGCACTCGGTTGGCCCGCATGGGTGCAATTAGTCATGTGCGCGGTGGGTGTGGCAGGCATGTTCGCCACCGCTTGGCACTTTGCGCCGTACATCAAGCGCTTCGCCGGGGATGACCGCAAAGCCCAGTGGGCAATGGCATTCTGGCCGTGGCTCATTGGCGCCGCAGCGATGTGTGCTCTGCAGCTACTTTATGTTGCTGTCAGTAACGTATCGCTGAGTATCGGCGAAAAATCCTCGTCGGCATTTCCGACTTCGGCGTGCTCACCTTCGCCCCGATGGGTTTCATCTTCCGCGGCCGGTGGAGCGAGGTTGAACAAGAACCGCTGCGAACAAACCTCATTGGCGGAATCATCGTGCTTGTTGCCTTGATTTCAGTGAATATCTGGATCTCTACTTAAAACAAAAATTCCATTTATAATTTTTGCATGAAAAAGATCTCTTTCATTCTTATCGCCGCACTTCTTTCTGGTTGCTCCCAGCAAGAACCCGCAGCACCAAAGCCGCCAGTTTCCGCCCACGATCACATTCTCGCTGCAGAAGATGCGCCAGAAGGATACGAGTATTCAAACATCAACGAGCTAATGAGCACCGAAGACCAAGCTCTCACCGAGGACCTCGTCTCCAGCGACTCCGAAAAGACCACGACCCCCGAGCAATGCGCACCGCTTGCCACCTCAGCGATGGATTTCATCGCCAAGATTTACAAGAATCCGGATACATTCTCCGCCGCCGATTTCAGCGCCGGGGACGTAAATGCCACGGTCTCTCTCAGCACGAACCCAGAGACGCTCCCCTTCCCCGCTGACCTCGCGGAGTGCGCTTCCTTTTCCAATGACGTCAGCGGAATCGTCAGCGATTACTCCACTACACCGCTCGACATGCAAATCGAAGGCGCCGAAAACCTGCAGGCCGCAAAGGTAACCATCGAAAGCGCCGGAAATCCACTAGTCGGCGAGCCCGGGGAGAGCGAATTCGTGGCGCACGCGCTTGTCGACGGCGCCGTCGTCAGCGTCAGCTCGCACGATGAGCAAGCACTCCGCCAGCTCATGGAAAAGCAAGTAAATAAGGTGGCAAACCGCTAAGACAACGGCGGGAATTCATCCAAGGAAAAAACGGATTCCACCGACACTCCAAAATACTGCGCAATACGCAAAGCAAGATGCAACGACGGTGCAGACTCGCCGCGCTCTAGGTACCCAATCGTCTGATAGTGAATGCCTAGGGCCTCGGCGAGTTCACGCCGGCTGATTCGCCGGTCAGTACGCATCACAGCGATGCGGTTGTGAACTATGTCTTCAGTCATTTCTAAATTCCGATTTGGGCCCGAGTCTTGGATTGGATATTGGCGAGGGAGCCAAAAGTCTCCTTGCGGAAGCTATAGCGTAGCAAGGCAATAACAACTATAAATCCAACGATGATCCAAGTAAGAAGAACCCCCACAGCTAGCACAGGGGTGAATTCTCCGCCGTACTCCCACTGCGCAGGATTATCCGAGATCCACCGCGATAGGTGTCCGGACCAGTAGAAGGGCAGGATGAGCTGCGGAATCTGTATCCAGCGAGGAACGTCAGCCAAGGAGATAAAGCTGCCGCTGGTAGAAAACAGCGCTATGACGATGGCATAACCGACAAGCTGTGAATATGTCCCACGCATGAACGCACCGAGCACCAGCCCCAAAGGTGCTGCGGCTAGATTCGAGAGCAAAGCGATGCCCAGCATGGGAACAATACGACCCCATGAAATTTCTAGGTTCGGCAAGATAAAAAGTGCGGCAAAGAGCAGTACTGCCTGCATGATGAATACGACGCTTACACAAGAGATTGTCTTGCCGATTGCCCACACCCACGAGCCATTAGGCAACATTCGCGCGCGCACTAAGGCGCCGCCTAATCTGTCGCTATAGAACTCGGCAGCAATCTGCATTATCACGAACGTCGAAAAGCTGCCGACCAAACCAGCGAGAATTACCGACGAAGTCGAAGTTTGCTCAATCATCTCCTGCGAGCTTTGGCGAACCATCACCACGATAAACAGAACGGGCGCGAACACCATGAACGCTCCGACGCCTACAAGCTGCGGCCGAATGTCACTTGCCGCCTGGCGGAGGGCTGCTTTGAAGATTTTCATTACTGTTCCCCATTCTTTTTCACGATGGAAAGGTAGGCATCCTCTAGCGTCGGACGCGTCACGGTTAATTCAGAGATGGAACTAAGAGGAAGGCTCTGCAGAAATTTCTCTGGCGTTTCCGTGGCATGAACGTTGCGCACCCCATCTGCAACCCACGAGACCTCCGCAGTTCCCAAATGTGCTGAGCGCAGCTGCATAGGGCTGCCGTTTGCTAAGACTTTTCCCTCACCCAAGATGATGATTCTGCTGGCGAGCTTTTCAGCTTCAGCGAGATCGTGGGTGGTCATAAGGACCGTGGTAGAACGATCCACGTGGTCCATAATCACGTCGTGCATTTGTGTCTTCGAGACCGGATCGAGCCCCGTCGTCGGCTCATCTAGGAGTAACAACTCAGGCCCACCGATGAGCGCTGCCGCAAAATCTAGGCGACGCCGCTCGCCACCGGACAGGCTCGAAATCTTCTGATTTTCCTTATCCCCTAAAGACACCAACTCAAGCGCCTGCTCAACCCCCATTGCTGCCGGTGAGTGGGTTTCATGGATGCCACCAACCCATGCCAACTGGTCTTTAACGCGCCACTTGGGGTGGTCGGACCAATTCTGCTGAACCAAACCCACACGAGACCAGAACCCGGCCTTTACCCTGCGAGGGTCCTGCCCGAAAACACGAACCCTGCCGGCAGTTGGAGTCAACGTGCCCACAATGTTTTCCAGCAGCGTGGTCTTTCCCACACCGTTTGGGCCAAGCAAGCACACCACCTCGCCGGGGTCAACATGCAAGTCCACTCCGCCCAGAGCTTTCTTCGCACCATAGGAGAAAGCCAGGCCGTCGATTTCAATTACTCGAGTCATTACACTCCCTTCGGTTCAATCCTCACTAAAGAAGATAGCACATGTACTACATATTGGAAGGGGGTTACTTCATGTCCTGATAAGCTCGTCTCCATGCCAACACAAGAAATTCACGTAAGCGCTGTCATTTTCCACAACTCAGAAGGCCATGTCCTTTGCGTGCGAAAGAAAAACACCACCGCGTTTCAGTTTCCGGGTGGTAAGCCAGACCCCGACGAAACGCCCCTCCAAGCTGCAGTGCGCGAGGTAGGAGAGGAAATTGGCGTCACGCTTGATGGTGCCCTACTTAGCCCACGCGGCACCTTCCGCGCAGCCGCCGCCAACGAGGAAAATCATGAGGTCATTGCAGATGTCTTCAGCTATCCATCCCCTGTCATCCCAAACATTGCAGCGGAGATTGCCGAGTACGCATGGGTAGATTTGGCCGAACCTCACGTTGAACTCGCACCGCTTCTGAAAACCCCTGCACTACGCGAGAAGCATTGTTAGATTGCGGTCATGAGCAGCACAGAGCGATATGTTGAAGATGCTGTCCTTGGCCGAGTAAACCTTCCACTTACTGCACTTTCATGGCACAATGGCCTGCATGAGCAAAGTACGTAAGTCCGCACTGTTGACTGCAGCCACCGCAATCACCGTTTCCCTTGCCACCCCAGCCGCCTCCGCCGACATGGTGGATGACTACCTCGCGAAGGTTCCTGCGGGCCAGATCTCCTGCGATCAGGCAAGCCGCTATTACACCAACGCTTCCGACTACAACTCCAAGAAGTCCCAGGCGCTCGCCGCTGCTAATTTCCACCCGCGTGGTGGCAAAATCCGCGATGCCATCGCGCGCGCGGATGAGGCGATCGCGCGTTGTGGTCTAAATGGTGGCGCTCCGGCTCCAAAACCAGCCCCAGCTCCAGCTCCAAAACCAGCACCTGCCCCAGCAAACGTGATTTCGGTTGGTGTGGTTCCGGGCCAGCCTACGGTTGATGTGCCGGTTGGCCCGCAGGTCTTCCGTATTCCGGACATCAACAAAATCATCCAGGATCTCTTCTCCCAGGCACAGTCCCAGGTTTCGCAGCTTTCTTCCTTCTAGGAGGGCAGAAAGTACTCGTCCGCGTGCAGGCGAACCACTCGCGGCAGGTAGCGCATTTGTTTGCCACGACGTCGACAAGCGAGTGCCCCATGAATCATTAGCGGGTAAGACCCCACATAACCTGATCGAGCGCGCAAGAATCGTGCGGCAGATCTGGATGCGCTGCTGGGGCCTCACAGACGTCGCCCAAGCTGACGTTTTCAACGTCGGCGCCTGGTACCGCAGTAAGCTTCGAGGTTTCGTTCGGCGTGACGGTGGTATCCGCCGGGCTATAGATCGAGGTGTACTTAACCCCCGGCGCGGTATCGGGCAGTTTGTTCATTTTCTCAATAAAGTCCGAGCCCTGCAGCTGCTGAATGCCGGCCGTAGTGCCCAAGAAGGCAGCCAGCTTCGGCATAACCTTGGCAATATCACTCAACGCAGGTCCCATACCGTTCAGCGTAGTGCCGTGATAGTTGCCACCGATTGCGACAACACGGGAGACCTCCTCTGGGGAACCGTAGAGCTGCGTGAAAGTCTTGGTGTGCAGCCCGCCCTGGGAATGGCCCACGAGGTTGACCTTGTCAGAGCCAGTAGCGGACCGAACATACTCGATTTGCTCTGCAATCTCGCGAGCAGAAGCATCAAGATCCCCAATCGCCTTCATGGCCGGGATAGCATTCTGCAACGTGACATCGTCCGCGCCGTAGTCGAATGCCCACACGCACATGTTTTGCTCCTGCAGCCGCGGAATCAGATCCGTCCACGCCGAGGAATTATCGCTGGTGCCATGAATGAGAACCACTGGCTCAACATCAGAAACGCAACTCGGATCGTTGATGCCGTAGCTCTCTGGCACTGAGGTCTCAAAAGTGGCGGCTTGAGCAGGTGCGATGGACACGGTAGCGGCTAGAAAAGAAGCCGTGAGGAAGGTGGTAATTCGACGCATGCCCCACAGAATAGACCCTGCTCACGGATTTTATTCAAGATAGGGTAGCCGGGTGTGTACGTTCGGATAATACTCAAAGTGTCAGAAACTCGAGGCACCACCAGCGCCGGAGAACCCCGAACTAAAGTTGCTGCTCACATTGGGTGAAGAAGCTACGGAAGCGCTATTCCATGAGCTGATCGCCATAAAAGGTACGAATCCGTGATAACCCACTCCCGGATAAAAGGAAGACTCGTCAATACGCGGGCGCGCCGCCAACTCATCCGCTTCGTTTTCCTTTTGTAACTGCGTTTGGATCTGCCCAAAGAGCGTGGCTGCGCGCTCCACTAGCTCGAGGTAACGATCCATAAATTCAGGCGCGGCCGCATCGATCTCCTCGGAAACGGCAATCAGCCGGGATGCTTCTTCCGCGACCCCGCCCGTGGATTCCGTGCGCGCTTCAATCAGGTCCTTGCGTAGCTCATAGAGTTCCTTGCGGCGCGCGTTAACGTCAGCATGCTCGACGGCATACAGACGGTCGATGTTGTGTTCTGCGGTATCTACGCGGTCACAGATGGATTTCGCTTCCTCGATTCCACTCGCCGCTTGTTCGAAGTCCTCGTCGGAAGACTGCTCGTTCAGGCTGGCAAAAGCGCTAACTTTATCGTCGAGGTTGAGGAACTCGTCGCGCAGTTGCTCCCATTCCTCGCGCATCCGGGCGTCGACAAGCGCTGATTGCAAAGAGTGCGCACGCACGTCGATGGCATTCAAGCGTTGAGCGATATCCCCATAAGCCCGTGAAACGTATTTCCAATCCTCACGGGCGGTCGCAATACGCTGCGCTTTCCGACGCCGCGTAGCGCCCACCGCAGCCACGATTCCTCCAGCAGCCGCACCCGCGCCGAAACCACCAAAGCCAATGCCGAGACCGCGGTTAGCCTTAGCATCGGAATAAAGCTCCTCACTGACCTTGTCCGCATCGGCAGCATAGTCAGCGCCAGCGAAAAGACCTGCCGGGATATTTCCTGCCTTCACGCCCAGTTTGATCTCTTCGATTGCGTCTTCCAAATGACCATCTTCTAGTTCCAAGGACAGGTCCTTCGCCACATCGTTGCCCGCGAAGATAAAGGCTTGACGTGGATCGAGGCCCACGCCGACGAAGAGCTGGCCATCGGTGAACTGGTCATCGCCGATGAGGTCTGGGTGATTATCGCGTAGATACTCTTCGACGGAATCTTCTACCTCGTCCTTGTTCTTTTTGAAGACAAGGTAGTTCAGCTGCTTGACCGGAGCCGCGAAGTGGATTCGCTCAACGTCACGACGCATGCGTGCTTCGTCATCGGGGTTTAAGACATCTTCGGGATCCATGATCTCGACCCTGACGTCTGCGGACCGCTCGACGGAATAATCTGCTTGCTCCGGAGATTCCACAAACGTGGCAGCGCCGAAAGCAGTGCCGCCGCCAACCAAAAGCGCTGCTGCTGCAGATGCCGCCAGAATCTTTTTCATTCCAATCTCCATTCTCGCTTGGTGCGCAGCCATGCCAGGACTGCCTTGACGCGGCGGTTTTCGTCTTCGGGGCTGAACCCGAGCTTCATGAAAACATTCGCCACGTGTTTGCTTACTGCACCGGCAGTGAGCACGAGCTTGCCTTCGATCTCGCGATTGCTGGCGCCTTGTGCCATCAAGGCTAGTACCTCGCGTTCTCGGGGCGTGAGCTTATCGACGCCCATCTTCCGGGAGGAGAGCAAAGTGCTCACGACTTCCGGATCTACCACGGTGCCACCTGCAGAGACCGTATCCAGTGCATGGATGAACTCATCCACATCGGCGATTCTTTCCTTGAGTAGATAGCCGAATCCGCCGTGTTCGATGAGCCCGTCCAAGTAGCTGGCAGCGACGTATTGGCTCAACACCACGACGGGCTGCTCGGGCGTACGTTTGCGAATCTCATTGACTGCTCGCAGGCCGTCGTCCTGCAAAAGCGGCGGCATCCTGACGTCGGTGACAATGATGTCGAATCCTTCTGCCGCAGCACGCAATTGATCAGCATCTTCGACCGTGGTGACCTCATGGTCCAAGGAACGCAGGAGTTGTTCGATTGCCGCACGCAGCAGGGCGGAGTCTTCAGCAAGCAAAATTTTCATGGCAGTTTCATCCTTAACCGTGCGCCCTGATCAGTGTCTTCTAGTTTCACGCTTCCGTCCAGGGCTATGGCGCGCTCTTCCAGGCCGGCGATGCCGGTTCCCTCGCCTGCGGTTAACCCGTGCCCGTTATCGGTGATGGAAATTTTTATTCCTTCTCGGTAATCCAGCTTCACAGTCGCTGCGGTGGCCTCACCGTGCTTTACGGCGTTGGTTAGCCCCTCTGCCACGCAGTGATAGGCCAACAAGGCGCTGGTTTCATCAAGGGAGCGTTCTTCGCCTTTGCATTCGAGGGTGGTCTCCAGCCCGGAATGGACGAGGAGTTCTTCGAGAGCCGCAATCAGGCCATTATCGAAGAGGACCTGCGGCGCGATGCCACGGACCGTGTCGCGCAAGGCAGACAGAGCAAGGCTGGCGTTGTGGTCGGCGGCGTCGAGAGCCGCGGTGTCTCCCCTTTTCGCCGCGGCTAGGTTGAGCTTGAGCGCGGTGAGGTACTGCTGCGGGCCGTCGTGTAGCTCTCGTTCGATGCGGCGGCGCTCGCCGGAGAAGGCGTCGATAAGCGTGGCTCGCGCATCGCTCTCCAACGCCAGGCGAGTGGTGCTCACGGAAAGAAAGGTCAAAAACTTCGCGCCGAAGATAAGGACCAGCAAGCACAGGCGGCCAAACGTCCAGCTCACCACGATAGCCAGGGCTCGATTTTCAATGACGAGGCTACCGATGTTGAACCTATCCGTGAAGAAAGGAGCGATGAAGAATACCACCGTCATAGACCCCACGAACAGCCACAACGCCATGCTCAAAATCGAGAGCAAAAGCTGAATCAGAAGGTGATAAAAATGCTGCCAATCAAACCAGCGATGTGGGGTGCGGTAGCGAATCTTCACGCCCAACCACCGTGCGCCGCCGCGGGTAATGACGGCCATGAGGGACGCAACGAGCGGAATCCATGGCAGCATGACAACGGAAACCACAACAGCGGGAATACACAGCAGCGCTAGCACTAGATTCCACGCCACGGATTTGAAAGTTGCCATAGAGTACAACCCTAATCCGCACTTCGGACACACGCAGTGGAGCTAGCTCCCCTAAATTTCTGGGAGTCTCCCCCATCGGAATCCTGCGCCTTTCAACGTGAAATCGAAAGCATGACACTCATCGCAAAAAATCTCACGAAGAAATACGGCAAGAATCTGGTGCTAGACCACCTCTCGCTGCGCATTGAACCGGGCGAGTTCGTGGCCATCATGGGCCCTTCCGGCAGCGGCAAGTCAACGCTCCTCGGCCTGCTTTCTGGCCTCGACAAACCTACAACCGGCAAGGTCAATGCACCGGGGCGCAAGCACCGCGCTTTCGTGTTCCAAGACTATAACCTCCTGGAATCGCTTAACGCCCAGCAGAACGCGGAACTTACGGCGAAGTTCTCTGGCCGCAAATGCGGCCCGGCGAAGCTGCACCAGACCTTTGAGAGCTTGGGCATCGGCGGGCTGGAAAAGCGCTTACCGGCACAGCTTTCGGGCGGACAGCAGCAACGCGTCGCGGTGGCGCGAGCATTGCTTGCCGACGCCCCCTTCATCTTCGCCGACGAGCCCACCGGTGCGTTGGACGACGACACGGCGGACGTGGTCATGGATCATCTCGTCCGCGTACCCAGCACGGTGGTAATGGTCACCCACTCGCACGCGGCCGCCGCGAAGGCCGATCGCATCTACAAGCTGGAGGAACACCATGTCCGTATGGCTTAAGGATCTACACAGCAATTGGCCTTCCTGGCTGGCGGTGGCGCTGACGTGTTTTATCTCCGGAATGGGATTCTCGCTCGCCGTAGCGCTCATTAACGCAACCGGTGATGACACAACTTCTCTGGGCGGAACCATCCTCGGGCTGGCTATCTGCTCCAATACTCTCGTCATTTTCTCGCAGATGAAGCTCATCATCGACGAGCACATCCACATCTACCGCAGCTGGCGCATGGTGGGCATGCCCAATTGGCTCATCTTTGTACTCGTGCTGGGTCAGATTGCGGCGGTCTCTACGTGCGGTGCGGTTCCTGGCGCCTTTTGCGCTACATTTCTCACGGACTTCGCACTCGATGCTTTCCACCGCGACAACATTCGAGTGGACGGTATCTCCGTGACGATGGGCGGTGTTGTGCTTGCTAGTGCGGTGTGCGTACTTGCCGCAGTACTGGGTGGATTCTTGTCATTGCGGCGTATCTACCGTTCGGGGATGCCACGGTGGACAGCTGCCAAGTGTGCGCTCGCTTTAATCCTTGGTGCCGGGATCTTGTTTGCCTGCACCTTGATCGAAGATCCGATAGATGCAATGTCCGCGTGTTTGGGCCTTATCCCCTTGTTCGCATTCCTGGTTCCATGGATGTTGCCACTGCTTATGCAGTGGACCCGACCTCTCGGCATCGCTGGCGCGAACGTGCGCGTACGCAGCAACTTCACCGCACCACATATCATGCCGTGGATCTTGTTCGGCGGCCTCATCATCGCCGTGGGCTCAGGTCTCCGCGCCATGTTGAGCATGGAGGAGGAGTTTACGATGTCGCCGTGGCAGGTGTTCGTAGTGGTACTCGGGCCGACGATCGCGCCGAGCGTGATGGCGGCGTTTACTACTTCGCTGTTAATGCGCAAGCGGATCGCTCACGACGCAGGGGCGCTAACTTTGGCGGGTGCTGCCAGGAACAGCATTTTCCGGGTACAAATCGGTGAAGCCTTCGCGCTGACAGCAACCACGACGGGATTACTGTCCGCGCTCACGCTCTTCATCGTCTTGCTCATGAACCACGGGATGACAGGAGAATACGCGCTCACCGGCTTCTGGTGGCAGGCGTTACTTGTGCAAGCTTGCGTGATGTTTATGGGTCTTTCCGGCTTCAAATGCGGGTTGGCCACAAACTTTAGGGATACAGCTGCGCACGTCCGTCCGTAAAGGACTTGTACTGCTCAATGTCTCCGCCAACTGGGACCAATTGATCATCTTCAACCTCTAGGCGCACGCGTGCGGTTTCGGTAATTCCCTCTGCAGTAGAACGGCCGCGATTGCCCACGGTGAGCTCGATTTCATCGTCTCCCACCACGGAAGCCTCTTCCACGGAAGAAGCGGTAATACCGTGGCCGCCGACCAATTCACCCTCGGACCAAATGAGGATTCCGTCTGCGATTGATGCACCCGTTCCGGCAGGACCGTTTTCATCACCGAAGGCGCCATCCAGTACGGCGTAGCTAAGCTCCGCGCACGGATCATAGGCGCCGTCACTGACCGTGTAGTGGAACTTAAAATTATCTTTATCCGTGTTGAGGACGCCCTTTGCGCCGTTGGCGAATCGCTTCTGCAAATCAGAGCCGCCGTCCGCGCACTCTTCCTCTTCATTTTCTTTATTTTCCGCAGTTACCGTTTCGGTTACTACCGGCTGCGGGTCTGCTTGCTGCTGGGTCTGTTCTGTGGACTCAGTTTTCTCAGTGGACTCGGTTTGTTGTTCGGCAGTCTCACGGAAGACCGGCTTCGAAGAATCGCTTTCGGATTCCGATGAACAACCGGCAACGCTCAACGCAACTACAGCTACAGCACTCGAAACAGCAACGAATTTCCTCATGATTTCAAGATACTTGACTGCTTGCTAGAGAAGTTCCGATAGCCAAGGAAAGAAAGAACAGCGCGGGAGCTACACCCGGCCTTGAACGTTGTTCAATTACAGTCTTAAAAGAGATTATTGCTGTGGTAGAGATAATTCCATGCCTTTTTTGAACAGTGTTCAAGTCGCTGCGATCGACTCCACCCATATCTGGCACCCCTATGCCGCGCCCGGCGCGCCAGCCTTGCAGGTATTGCGCACCGATGGTGCCTATTTAGAACTCGCAAATGGCCAACGCGTCATCGACGGCATGAGCTCCTGGTGGGCGGCATGCCACGGCCATTCGCACCCGCGGCTGGTGGCGGCGGCGAAGGATCAGATCGATAGGTTCAGCCACGTCATGTTCGGCGGGCTCACTCACGAACCGGCGGCGCGGCTTACCGCAAACCTCATGGAGTTGACCAACCACCAGTACGCGCAGGTCTTCTACTCCGATTCCGGATCCGTCGCGGTGGAAGTGGCAGTAAAGATGGCGCTGCAGTGCTCGCCGCCCGGCCGCACCAAGCTTTTGACCTGGCGCTCGGGCTATCACGGCGATACCTTCGCCGCGATGAGCGTGTGCGATCCGGAAGGCGGCATGCACACTATGTGGAAGGGCATCCTTGCCGAGCAGATCTTTGCCCCAGCTCCGCCCACGGAAGGCGCCTCGGCTAAGCAGCGGGCGGAATACTTGGATAAGTTCGAGTCCTTTATCACCGAAGAAGTCGCCGCGGTCATCATCGAACCCGGCGTGCAGGGCGCGGGCGGGATGCGCTTCCACGACCTAGAGCTGGTCGCAGGCGTGCGGGAGCTATGCGATAAGCACGGAATCTTGCTCATCGCGGATGAAATCGCCACCGGGTTTGGTCGCGCAGGTGAGCTCTTCATGACGCAGGCGGCAGGAATCACGCCCGACATCATGTGCGTGGGCAAGGCGCTAACGGGCGGGTTTGTCTCGTTGGCAGCAACCCTGGCCACGCAAAAGGTGGCGGAGACGATGCAGCCACGCGCATTGATGCATGGGCCGACGTTCATGGCCAATCCCCTGTCCTGCGCGGTGGCGGCCGAGTCCACCGCCATGATTGCAGAAGGCACCTGGCGCGCGGACGTCGCACGCATTGAGCAAGGTTTACGCGCAGGGCTTAGCGACGCCCCCGGCATCACCCGCGTGCGCGGCGCCATCGGTGTACTGGAAATGGACCATGACGTGGACATGGAAGCGACCACCGCGGCGGCCCTTGAAGAAGGCGTATGGCTGCGCCCATTCGGCAGGCTCATCTACACGATGCCGCCATATATCTGTACCGATGAGGAAGTAGCGCGTATTTGCCGCGCCGTCGTTGCCGCCGGGGAGGTCGCATGATCTATTGCATCACCGGAACCAATACGGATGTGGGAAAGACCATTGCCACGGCGGCCCTGGCCGCGCAGTACCAGGCGGCGGGCAAGCATGTGGTGGTGGCGAAACCGCTGCAAACAGGAGATACGAGCGATTGCGCCACGATCACACGCTTTACCGGCGTGGAATCCCGGCAATTCAAGCACTATCCGGAGCCTCTAGCGCCGAACCTTTCTGCCCGGCGCGCGGGATTACCGCAGGCCGAAAAAGAGGAGGTGCTGGCGTGGATTCGCAGCATCGATGCAGACGTCGTACTCGTGGAGGGCGCGGGCGGCCTGCTGGTTAGGCTCGCAGATAGCTTCACGCTTGCCGACGTCGCCCGTGACCTCGGCGCCGAACTTTTCATAGTCACCAGCTTGATGTTGGGAAGCCTCAACGCCGCTGAGCTCACCGTGGAAGCTGCCCGCGCCCGCGGCATTCACGTCAAAGGGCTGATTGGCGGCATGCTGCCACAAGAGCCGGACCTCGCCACTCTCCTCAATATCGCGGAGCTTCCCAAGGTCACCGGCGTGCCACTGCTCGGCTGTATTCCTGCCGGCGCAGGCTCGTTAAGCAAGGAGGAATTCTGCGCCCAAGCAGCGCAGTGGGATCTCTTAGGTGGTCTCTAGATCGGCCCACGCAACCGGAACGGGTCTTTCATGACTCGGCCTCCTCATCCCCTGGAACAATCTTGCTGTCTATGGCACTCAAGATGCAGCCAGCCAAAATGTAACCACTCGCCTGCATATGGGTGGCCCAGTTGCCTCCGCCTCCGGCCACAACCAAAAAGATCATGAACCCCACAGCAATGAGACAATAAACAATGAATCGACCATGCGCACCAAGCCGATATCTCCGCGCAGAAATGACGCTGATGGCCCAGCTGAGCCCTAGGAGAATTGCATAAACTAGCCCTCCGGCCAACGCACCCGGAACCATGTACAGCATTCGCTATCCCTTCCAACAATCATCTGCGGGGCCTTGGAAGCACTTTCTAAAAGGTAAAACGAAAAGTCTCGAGAAACCATCCAAAAGGAACGATGTCTCGAGACTTCACAGCGTGCCCGGGGCGGGACTTGAACCCGCACGTCCTATAAGGACACTGGCACCTGAAGCCAGCGCGTCTGCCAATTCCGCCACCCGGGCTGGGTATTAAGTGTCTTGGCGACCAACTAACATTAGCATGCAGGAGCTAAGAATCTACAAATCCGCAGGCAAACACGAAGTTTTCTGGGGAAAAGCCCCCTAAAAGCATCGGAACTTTAGGCGGCGCGGCTACGTTTAGAAGGGGTAGGCACCCTATAATTAGCCTGTCATAGAAAAGGAGGACAGCACGTGGCAATTTTTGAAAAGCTCGCGAAGCTGGATTCCGCCATGCAACGAGGCTTGGACAATGGCATGGCCTTTGTCTTCGGAGGCAAGGTCGTTCCCGCGGAGATTGAAGAGCTCCTCAAACAGGAGGCGCAGGACAATCTCGCACGCGGTGATGACGAGAACCTCTACAGCCCCAACGTCATGACAGTAGGCGTATCTTCCAAGGACTTGGAAAACCTCTCCCGTGACCCAGATCTGCCCGCAGATTTCGCCGACCAACTCACCCGCTTTGTTAGAAACCACGGCTGGTCATTCGCCGGCCCGGTCATCGTACGCATCGCGGAGGAATCAGGATTACGTACAGGACAGCTTCGAGTGTCTTCGTTTATTGATCACGAACCCGCCGAGGAAACCGGATTCGACGCAATCTTCCACGAAGACGATGGTCAGGAGGACCACATGAGTAACCCGTTTAATGCAGACGAGGCAGCAACCACCACCTTTATGGCACCGGATCAAAATCCAGAGCAGCCACACTCGCAGGGCCCCGCAGTGAACTTGATGCTGCAGGATGGTTCCTCCCGCGTGTACCACGTGCGGGAAGGTTCCAACATCATCGGTCGCAGCAACGACGCTGACCTTCGCCTGCCCGACACTGGCGTTTCCCGCCAGCACGCGGAGATTACGTGGAACGGACAGGATGCCGTCTTGGTAGATTTGCAATCCACCAACGGCACCACTGTCAACGAGACGCCAATTGAAAACTGGCTGCTGGCCGACGGAGACGTCATTACCATGGGACACTCCCACATCGAGGTCCGTATCACCGGCACCGAGAACAACCACAACTACTAAACCCCGCCGAGAAAGTAAGGAGGTCACCATGGATTCAGTCGTTTTGCTAGCTCTTCGCATCGGCCTTCTGGCACTGTTGTGGCTTTTCATCCTGGTGGCCTTGAACGCAATGCGCCGGGACGCCAATAAGGCTGCCGGCGTCTACCAGCCTTCGGCGCAGGCGAAGGCCACTCCGCGGCGTCGCGAAGCGCCCAAGCAGATCAACATCGTGGACGGGCCCCTGCGTGGCTCCCACATGCAGCTCGGCACCCTCGAAGAGTGCACCATGGGCCGTGCGCAGGACTGTGACTTTGTCACCGGCGACGACTTTTCTTCCGGTCATCACGCGCGCCTGTTCCGCCGCGGCAGCGAGTGGTTTGTGGAAGACTTGGAATCCCGCAACGGCACCTTCGTCGGTGGCGTTCGCATCGATCAGCCGGAGCGAGTTGGCGTTGGCACCGACATCAAACTTGGCCGCACGACCGTGAGGTTGATGGCATGACTTTAAGCCTTAAATTCACCGCGATCACAGATCGCGGTCTAGTACGCCAAAACAACGAGGACAGCGCCCACGCTGGTCCCCATCTTTTGTTATTGGCAGACGGAATGGGCGGCCACGCCGCCGGCGAGGTGGCCTCCCAGCTCATGGTTGAGCACTTGGAGCACCTCGACCAAGACCCCAAAGACAATGACATGCTCGCGCTGCTGGGCGCCGCGGCGGAGGATGCAAACGCGTCGATTTCCGCACACGTCGAGCAGCATCCAGAGACCGAGGGCATGGGCACCACGCTTACCGCGATGATGTTCAACGGCACCGAGTTCGGCGTGTGCCACGTGGGTGACTCCCGCGGCTATCGCCTGCGCGACGGCAAGCTGACCCAGGTAACGCGCGATGACACATATGTGCAGTCCCTGGTGGATGAGGGTCGCCTCGACCCCGAGGACGTTTCCTCCCATCCGCAGAAGTCGCTGATTCTCAAGGCCTACACCGGTCGCCCGGTGGATCCCACCTTGTTCATGCTGGATGCCAAGGTCGGAGACCGCCTGCTGCTGTGCTCCGATGGTCTTTCGGATCCGGTTACGGCAGCCACCATCGAACTCGCACTTTCGCAAGGCACGCTTGACGACGCCGCGGTTACCCTCCGCGATCTCGCACTGCGTTCTGGTGGCCCAGACAACGTCACCATCGTCTTGGCCGAGGTAGTCGAGGGCAAGGGCGATAGCTCGCCGGTCAAGGTCGGCGCCATCGCAGGCGTCGTGCCTGAGCCGACGCACCCGGATTCCTCCGCCAGCCGGGCGGCTGCGCTAACGAGGCCACGGGAGGCGTCGCCTGCGCCCCAAGAAGAGGAAGACGACACCGAGGAACCTCACAGTCCAAAGAAGAAAGTTGGTTGGAAGGTAATCGGCGCCCTCGTCGTGGTGCTCGCGCTCGTCATCGGCGGCGGATTCTGGACCAAGAACGAGATTTCTAACAACTTCTACGTCGCCACCGACGAAGAAGGGGCACTCAGCATCGAGCAAGGCGTAGATTTCTCAGTCTTTGGGCGTTCTTTGCACCACAAGTACCAAAATGCGTGCGTCGATAAAGCGAACACGCTGCGTCTCGGGTCCACTCCGTGTGAGGGGGACTTCGCCCCGTTCAAGGTAACTGACCTGCCAGATTCCGAGCGCGCAGCCGTAGATAACCTGCCTTCGGGTTCCTATGCCGAGGTACAAACCCAGCTTTCGAACCTGTCCTCCAAGGCACTCAAGCCGTGCATCAGCACGCCGAGCAAGAAGACGGACGAGAAGCTAGAGAAGAAAACCGCTAAACCAGGAATCACGTGCCGGGAGGTGAGCTAAGTGAAGAAGATCTTTTCCCGCGGCACTGAGCTCGGACTGCTGATTCTGGCGGCCGTGGTCTTTGCCATCACCACCGTCAGCCTGGAACTTTCCCAGGGCAACATCTTGACCATGGACGTCCTCTACCTCATCGGTGGATTCATCGGCGTCTTCACCGTCGCCCACCTGGTGCTGTGCTTTTTGGCACCGCATTCGGATCAGCTCATGCTGCCGATTGTGTCTCTGCTCAACGGCACCGGCCTGGTCATGCTGGCGCGCCTCGACCTCGTCAATGATGGTGTCCTGGCGCGGCGGCAAGTGATGTGGACGATCGTCGGCCTTATCCTCTTCGTGCTGGTGCTGGTTGTATTGCGGGATCACCGCTCCCTTACCCGCTACTCCTACATCCTGGGCGCAGCCGGCCTCATCCTGCTGGCGCTGCCGCTGGTGTGGCCGCAGCCGCCGGGAGTCGAGGCGCGTATTTGGCTGTGGCTGGGTCCATTTTCTATCCAGCCTGGCGAGTTCTCGAAGATCATGCTCATCTTGTTCTTCGCCATGTTGCTTACCCAAAAGCGCTCACTGTTCACCGTTGCCGGTTACCGCTTCTTGGGCCTTTCCCTGCCGCGTCTGCGTGACCTCGCGCCGATTCTGGTGATTTGGGGAATCGCCATCGTGATCATGGGCATCTCCAATGACTTCGGCCCGGCGCTGCTGCTGTTCAGCACCGTCCTCGGCATGCTGTTTATGGCAACTGGCCGTGTCAGCTGGCTGCTCATTGGCCTGCTCTTGGTAGGCGTTGGTGGTTTTGGCATCTACCAGATCTCTTCGAAGATTCAAACGCGCTTTTCCAACTTCCTGGACCCGCTGGGCAACTACGACAACGGCGGTTACCAGCTTTCCCAGGCACTGTTCGGCATGTCCTCCGGCGGCATCTCCGGAACCGGCTTGGGCCAAGGCCACCCAGAGATCGTCCCAGTGGCGCACTCCGACTTCATCCTCGCCGGCATCGGTGAGGAGTTCGGCCTCATTGGCCTAGCCGCCGTGCTGGTCATGTTTGGCATGCTGGCTTCTCGCGGTTTCAATACCGCGCTGAAGTCCCGTGATTCCTACGGCAAGCTGGTTGCATCCGGTTTGTCGCTGACCCTGGCAGTCCAGGTCTTCGTGGTCACTGGCGGTATTTCCGCCATGCTGCCGATGACCGGCCTGACCACCCCATTTATGTCGGCTGGCGGTTCCTCGCTGATGGCTAACTACATGCTTCTGGCAATCCTGCTGCGCATCTCTAACGCGGCTCGTCGCCCAGCGCGTGAGACCAGCAGCAATGCGCCTACCGATACTTCCATGTTCCCCGCCGTACAGGAGGCAACCCGATGAATAAGTCGATCCGCCTCGTCTCTCTCTTTGCCATCCTCTTGACCGCAGTGTTGCTCGTAAACCTCACCGTGGTGCAGGCATTTTCAGAGGACAAGTACGCACATAACCCGAAGAACATGCGCGGTTTCTACGCCATGCAGACCACCCCGCGTGGCCAGATCTTCGCCGGCGATACGGTGCTGGCTAAGTCCACCGAGGATTCCGAGGGCAAGTACTCGCGTTCCTACCCCACCGACTCGCCGGCCTTTTCCAACATCACCGGCTACCTTTCCACCCAGTTCGGTGCTTCCCAGTTGGAGGCTTCCCAGAATGAGATCCTCAACGGCACCGACGATTCCCTCCTCACCCAGAACTGGCTTGACACCATTTCCGGCAAGGAAAAGGTAGGTGCCAACGTCGAGGTCACCATCGATCCTGCGCTGCAGCAGGCCGCCTATGATCAGCTGGTTGGCCCGGGTTACAACGGCGCGGCGGTGGCCATCCAGCCTTCCTCTGGCAAGATCCTGGCCATGGCTTCCTCGCCGAGCTACAACACCAATGATCTCCTCGGTGAAAACGCCGACGAAACCTGGAGCGCGCTGCAAGAGCAGAAGGGCACCCCGCTGCTCAACCACGCCACGCAGGAAACCCTGCCTCCTGGTTCCATCTTCAAGATCATCACCACGGCCGCCGGCCTCAACAATGGTTTCAACCCCGGCTCCTCGCTGACGGGTGCTAATTCCATCGTGCTGCCGGACTCCGTGACGGAGCTGACTAACTACGGCAACCAGATGTGCGGCGGCTCCCAGTCCGTTACCTTGCAGACTGCCTTCGCCCTTTCCTGCAACACCGCGTTCGTGGAGATGTCCGAGTCCATCGGCGCTGATGAGCTGCGCAAGTACGCGGAGGCTTTCGGCGTGGGCGAAAAATATGATCTCGGAGTTAACAGTGCTGCCGGCAATTTGGGCGAGCTTGCCGACGGCGCGCAGGTTGCCCAGTCCGCGATTGGTCAGCGAGACGTGACCATGTCTGCACTGCAGGCGGCCATTATGGCTGGCACCGTTGCCAACAAGGGCAAGCGCATGGAGCCCTACCTCATCAACCGCATCACTGATGCGCAGATGAATGAGATCCGCGCGACCAAACCTCGCCAAGCCGAGCAAGCGGTAACGGAGGATGTTGCGAACACGATCAAGGAATTGATGTACGGCTCGGAGCACTCGACCTTCGGCTACGATGGCAACTCCTTTGCTTCCAAGACCGGCACCGCAGAGCACGGCGATGGCCTTGCCCCGCACGTGTGGTACGTCGCGTTCGATCCGGACCGAGACATTGCCGTCGCCGTCGTAGTCAAAGACGGTGGCAATCTCGGCGAGTCTGCCACCGGCGGCCAGGTTTCTGCCCCTATCGGACGCGCCATCCTGCGCGCATATGGAGGACAGTAAAAGTGAGCAACTCAGATAATAAAGAGCATCTCCAAGCCCTCATCGGTGATGATTACCAGCTGCAGTGGATCATCGGCCACGGCGGCATGTCCACGGTGTGGCTGGCTGACGACGTCCACGGTGACCGCGAGGTAGCAATCAAGGTACTGCGCCCTGAGTTTTCTGATAACACCGAGTTCCTCAGCCGTTTCCGCAACGAGGCTCAGTCGGCAGAGTCGATTACCTCTGAAAACGTGGTGGCCACCTATGACTACCGCGAGCTCGAGGACAACGGCCGTACCTTCTGCTTCATGGCGCTCGAGTACGTCCGCGGCGAGTCGCTCGCTGATCTTCTAGCCCGCGAGGGCGCCCTGCCGGAGACCCTCGCGCTCGATGTCATGGAGCAGGCAGCGCATGGCCTCGCCGTGATCCACCGCATGGGTTTGGTGCACCGCGATATCAAGCCCGGCAACCTCATGATCACCCAGAACGGGCGGGTCAAGATCACCGACTTTGGCATCGCCAAGGCAGCAGCTGCGGTTCCACTCACGCGCACCGGCATGGTGGTCGGCACTGCGCAGTATGTCTCCCCAGAGCAGGCACAGGGTCTCGATGTCACGCCGGCTTCCGATGTCTATTCCTTGGGCGTCGTGGGCTACGAGATGCTCGCCGGCAAGCGCCCGTTTAGCGGCGATTCCTCGGTGTCCGTCGCGCTCGCGCACATCAGCCAGGCGCCGGAGCCACTCTCGACGTCGATTAGCGCCCCTGCTCGTGAGCTCATCGGGATTTCTCTGCGCAAGGATCCCACCACCCGTTTTGCGGACGGCAACGAGTTCACCAACGCCGTCGCCGCAGTGCGCAACGGCCAGCGCCCGCCACAGCCTAAGTCGGGGGCATTGGCACCAATGGCGGCCGAGCCTTCCCCTTCCGCGTCCACGGAGATGCTCGCCAGCGTGGCCAACCCCAAAACCGCCACCCCGGAGCGCGCCCCAGTCAAGGACACCCCACACCCCGTGCCAAAGGAGAAAAAGAAGAGCTCTGGATTTGGTGTAGGCCTTCTTATTGCTGCCGCATTGGCCGCCTTGGCGGCATTGGGATTCTTCGCGGCAAACTTCTTCAAAGGCGCAGGTGAGTCCACGGAGCCCACCACTCCGCCGGAATCCATCGTGGTTACGGAGTACCGCGATCCCGTAACAACCGAGGTCGTTACCCCCGAAGAAACCACGGAAGATACCCCTGAGCAGGTCACTGTCACCACCACGCACTCGGTTGAGGAGGAGACACCTACGCAGGAGAAAAACACCCCGACCCGGCCAGTTCATACCCCCACGCAGCAGGAAATCCCTACTACTGTCCAGCAGGAGACCGAAGTCAATGAAACACCAACGTCTCCAACCGCAGTAGACTCGCTGCCTGATAACCCCCTAGAAAATCTACTACCCCAGGATGGTGCCTAGAACATGGTCAATGACCGCTACCACCTTCGCCAGGTCATCGGATCCGGCGGCATGTCTGAGGTTTATGACGCCGAAGACAAGGTTCTGGGGCGCGCGGTTGCTGTCAAGATGCTGCGCCCCGAAATGGCGCGTGACATTAATTTCCGCGAGCGCTTCCGCCGCGAGGCTCAAAACTCCGGCAAACTGAACCATCCCAACATCGTCTCTGTTTTCGATACCGGTGAAAAGACCGTCGATGGCATGGCGATCCCCTACATCGTGATGGAGCTGGTCAACGGCCGTACCCTGCGCGATATTGTTCGTGAAGACGGCCCACTTCCAGCTCAGGAGGCAGCGCAGCTACTGGCACCCGTGGCAAATGCACTGCAGGCTTCCCACGAGGCCGGCATCATTCACCGCGACATCAAGCCCGCCAACATCATGCTCACCAACACCGGCCAGGTGAAGGTGATGGACTTCGGCATCGCGCGTGCGCTCGATGATTCAACCTCCGCCATGACACAGACCTCTGCGGTCATCGGCACCGCTCAGTACCTGTCTCCTGAGCAGGCCCGTGGAAACCCAGCGGATGCACGATCCGATGTCTACGCATTGGGCTGCGTGATGTACGAGGCCGTCACCGGCCGCACCCCTTTCGAGGGCGAGACTCCGTTCGCGGTGGCGTACCAGCACGTTCAAGAAGAGCCGATTCCGCCTTCGCAGTACATCGACACGACGCACCTGACTAATACCCAGCGCCTCAACATCGATGCGGTCATTCTGACTGCCATGGCCAAGCACCCGGCGGATCGGTACCAATCCGCCTGGGAGATGAGCGAAGACCTGCAGCGCATGGCCAATGGCCAGCTCACTGAAGCTGCGCGCGGCCACGTTAGCGAGGAAGAGCAAGCGACTTCGATGGTCTCTCCCGTTGTGGGTGCACATCGCGCTCCTGTGCAATCCACTCGCCCGGAAGAGGAAGAAGAGGGCGGCAATGGCTTGAAGTGGCTCGCGCTTTTCTTGGCGGGCCTGTTGGTTGCCATCATGGGCTACTTTGCTTGGGACTTCTGGAATGCCTCGCGCGAGGAAGATCGTGCTGCTCAGCAGCAAGAGGAGGCGACCGCCCGCGCCAATATGGTCGTTGTTCCCGAGGTAGAAAAGCGCCCACGCAACGAGGTCGTCGCCGAACTCGAGAAGATGGGCCTGCTGGTTACCGTCAACGAAGAAGCTAACCCGGATATTAAGCGTGGCCAGGCAATCCGCGTGAACCCTGCGCCGGGTTCGGAGCTGCAGAAGGGTTCCTCGATTACGTTGACTGTTTCCTCCGGTGACGAGATCACCGATGTGCCGGATCTCTCCGGTATGACCTTGGAAGAGGCGGGCAAGGCGCTTAGCGACGCCGGGCTTTCCCTCAACGAGCAGGTCGAAGAGAAAAACGACGATGCTCCTGCCGGCCAGATTATTTCTCAGAATCCCGCCGGCGGCTCGCAGCTGTCTAAGGGCTCAAAGGTCAAGGTCACCGTGTCCAAGGGCAAGGAGGAGGCGAAGGTCCCTGACGTAACCGGTATGCCACAAGACCGCGCTGTCAGCATGCTGGAGTCGGTGGGCTTTGAGGTCAACGTCAACGTCGTGGACTCCCAGGAACCGGCAGACCGCGTTCTATCCGTCAGCAGCCAGGGCGGCAAGCTGGCCAAGGGTGAGACCGTCACGATTGAGGTCTCCAATGGCATGCTCATCACGGCACCGAACCTGTTGCACAAGACGCCTTCTGAGGCTGAGTCCGCACTGCGCTCTGCCGGCTGGCAGGGTAGCGTGCGCACCGGCCCCGTTGTTCCTACCGGTGCGCTGGTGGATAACGGCCGCGTGGGCTGGGCTTCTGTGAATGCGGGCGATACTATTCGCAAGAACGCAACCGTGGAGCTCCGCGTCTGGGAGTTCACCACCACGGAGCTGCTCCCGCGCTAGTAGCAAGCGAATTTCGCCTGCTAAAGTAACCGTTAAAAAGAATGCCTAAAGAAAAGTTGAAGGTTTAGCAATGCCAAAGTCAAAGATCACCCAGAGCTCGGGCGTTCCGCAGTCCTCTAGCTCTGCGGCCAACCGCACTCCGGTCAAGATCAATTCCGAGGGCACGCCAAAGTGGTACATCGCCATCATGCTGGGCCTGATGATCATCGGCCTGCTGTGGCTCGTGGTCAACTACTTGGCCGGCGAGTCCATCCCATTCATGCAGGAACTGGGCCCATGGAATTACGGCATCGGTTTCGGCCTAGCCATCATCGGCCTGCTCATGACGATGGGCTGGCGCTAAACTTCATCACCCTGCCATGAGCTCTACGAGGTTCTATAGCTTCGCCGGCGTCGGCTTCATCATCGCCGTGATGCTGACCGTGGCCATCGATCCACTATTCCTCTCCCCCGGTGCGCTGTTGCTCGCCGTCCTTGGTGTGGCACTTACCCCGCTCGGTATGAACCACCCGCTGTGGGCGGCTGCGGCTTATAGCGCGCTTTTTGGTATTTGCACATGGCATACTGAATGGCGCTCGTTCTTATTGGTCGCATGGAGCGCAGTCATCGTTGGGCTAATTTCCTACCGACGTCCATGGACTCACGCCGTTATCCCAGGACTGGTGCTGGTACTTCTTTCCATTATCGATCCTGCACAGGGCATCTGCACCTCGCTCGACCTCTTTAGCTTTGTTCTGGTGTCCGCGATCAATTTGCTGGGTATCATTTTCGGCGTTTGGCTAAAAAAGGCGCGCCAACGCAGGCTCGCCGCTGAGCAGAGGAACCAGGAATACCGACACGCGCTGATGACCACGCTGCATGATTCCGTGGCAACGACGTTAACCTCGGTGGTCATGCGCTCAGAAACACTCGGCCTTCTAGAAACCAACCCGAAGGTGGCTGAGAACTCCACAGCCATCGCGGATGACGCACGCAAGGCAATGGGTGAGGTCCGCGATCTGCTGCGCCTTATGAAAAACGAGGACCTTCCAACGTTAAAGAAAGCACGCTCGACCATCGCAGAAGAACTGGAAGAGATGCAGAGCTTCCTGAGAAGCCATGGTTTCGAATGCACTGTGAAAGGAAAGCTCGGGAAATTGGCGCGTTCCATGGCTTTGCCCAACGATCTGCATTTGGTCTTTTCAGAACTTAGCGCCAACTTGATCAAATATGCCGAAGCAGGTTCCGAAATCACCATCCGACTACGACGCAATTACCGCGGTCTCGATATAGAAGTCCATTCACTCATCGCTGAAGCCCAGGCAGATCAACATATGACGACTAGACTGGGTCTTTCAGAAATCGAAAAAAGAGTTGCTGCAGCAAACGGCACTTTCAGCAGCGGCCCCCACAATGGTAAGTGGGTAAGTGCGCTTTATATCCCAATTTCCAACATGGTGCGCAGATAAACTTACCTTGTAGTAGGCTAAGGCCTATCGTCTTTATTTCTCTCCCCAATAGGAGTATCCACATGCGTTTTCGTTCTGCTGCAGCCGCTGCCGGCGCCGTACTGTGCCTTACCAGCACCCCATTTGCTAGCGCTGCTTCTTCCTTCGGTTCTTCCAGTGCCGCTGAGTCTGCTACTCAGACTGAGACCGCCTACACCGGCGGATTTACCTACTACACCTCTCAGGCGGAAGACTTTGCAAACGCTTTGCGTTGCTCCACCAGCCCGCAGCGCTGGTGGTGCGCAAAATACCGCCACTAAGCCTCGATGTCCATAAGAGTCTTTCTCGTTGATGATGACCCGCTGGTCCGCTCGTCACTGCGGCTTTATTTCGAAACCACCGATGACATCGAGGTGGTAGCTGAGGCAGCTAATGGCGCAGAATGCCTCTCGATGCTGGACAACGTTGATGCCGACATCGTCTTGGCAGATATTCATATGCCCACGATGGACGGCATCACTTTGCTGCGCAAAATCAAGGAAAGGCCCTACCCGCCAGTTTTCTTGGCGGTGACATCCTTTGACTCCGATGACACCATGCTCAAGATTCTGCAAGAGGGCGGCGCTGGTTACATTCTGAAAAATCAGCGACCGCAATCCATCATCGATGCTGTCCGGGAGGCCATCCACGGCGGCACCGTCGTTGCACCCGTAGCGATGCACCGCCTGGTGGGATACATCGGGGATGCGCCCCGTAAGGATCCGGTCGCCACCGCCATCGAGACGCATCACCTCAGCACCAACGAGATCAATGTGCTCAAACTGCTGCTACAGGGCAATTCGAATTCCGAGATCGCAGCAGCGCTGGAGATCTCAGAATCTTCGGTGAAAAAGCACGTCTCCAGCCTCATCATCACCTTTAACGCAAGCACCCGCCTAAATCTTGTAACCAAGATTTTAGGCGGGGCAGGTAGCTAGGCACTGAGGCTAGAACACGGCTTAATACACCGGGGCGTCGTCAATGCGTAGCTCCGAATAGCGCGAGTACGGTACGCTGACAAAGTACGGCGCACCCTTTTCTACCCACTGCTGATCCTCAGAACAACGTACATCCTGCGAATCCGCGTCGAGCATCATAAAGCCCCACACGAGCTTGCCTTGCTGATTGGCTTCCAAATCGTAGGGGCCAATCTTTTGACCGAGGCTCCAATGGATCTGGTGGACGAAGTTAAAGCCAAACGTGTTCGACATGTACTTTTCAATGTCACCGATTGGCTTCACCGAAACGCTGACCTCAGTGGTCTGCGTACGCTTATCAGTCACGGTGTGGCTAACTGGAACAGTGTAGTCGTTGCGATTAGCCACGCTGGCAGCGTCAGTCTGCTTAAACCACATGCGCTCCGCCGTGACATAGGTGCCCTGTGCGCCCGGTGTTGCACAGTGCGTGCCCGGCTTGTAGTCATCGTTCCAGCGCTGCGGCAGGCGGTAGGAAGCCGCGCCGTCGACAGCCTGCGCAGCCGGAGTGGCCGTGCTTACTGCCACCAGCAATGCTGCGGCGATGCGTGCAAACTTGCGCACAGTTGCCTCCCTTAGTTGAACTTCATGTTGTCGCGAGTGGAGACCTCAACGTGGCGCTCTGCTGGCAGAGACGCGGTGAAGGTCTCGCCGGTGCCCTGCCAGGTTCCGTCCTGGCCGCACACGGTCTTCTCACCTTCAAAGTCGGAGACAACCCAGCCCGCGCGCATGACGGCGGTCTTGCCAGGTGCAACGTTGTACGGACCGACGGTCTCGCCTACCTCGTAGGTCTGGGAATCGGTGTAGCCAGCGTTGAACTTGATGTTGACCAGCTTCAGGATGTCGAAGTCAACGCCTACGGAAACGTTCCAGGTCTTGGTCTTGGTCTCCTTGATGGCGCGGGTCAGCGGCAGTGGCTCCGCGTTGTAGTTGGAGACGGTCCAGGTGCCTGCGGAACCATCAAAGTAGGTGCGGACAATCTCAACGGTCTGGCCGGTATCGCCTGGGTTGACGCACTTTTCACCGATGGTGGTCGGGTTAGCAGCGCCGTGGTTAACGGCAGGCAGTGCCATTGCTGGTGCAGCGGCGATGGAAGTTGCAGCAATTGCGGATGCTGCCAGTGCGAGAGTGCGGTTAAAGCGCATGGTGTTACTCCTATTTAGTGAGAAAGAAAGTGGGGTTGGTAGGCGGTGTCGTGGTGCTAATAAGCGGTCTGGGTCGCAACTGGTAGGTCACGCCACTCATCTGGGGTGACGTCAACCTTGCGGGTCGAGCCATCCTTGCCGGTGACGGTGGCTTCTGCCCAGAAACCTGCCGGCGCAGAGGCCTGCTTGAAGTCGTGAACGAGGCTGTACTTTCCGTCGCGGCCACAGTGCAGCTCGCTGTAGTTCACGCGCATCATGGTGGTGCCGTATTCGATGCGTGCGCGCTCACCTGGCTTAAGGTCGAGCGGCGCCAGCGCGGTACCCACCGGCATGTAGGCACGCTGTGCGGCACCGATGGAGCCGAGCCAGCCCTCCGGCAAGCGGCCTTTATTGCCCAGCCAATTCATCTGGCCGTTGTACTGCGCGCCCACCAGGTGGTCGGTGATGCCACGATAGGTGTAGTCAGCCTCAGTCCAGTTCATGAAGTCCTGGGAAAAGCCCGGCTTTCGGAAAGTAGGAGCTACGCCCTCAATGGTGTTCGGGTACCACTGCATATCGCCAGCGGTGCACTCTTCACCTTCGCTCGGCCAATTCTCGCGCTGCAGGTCGGTCGCAGGGTTGACCACATGGTCCTGCTTTTCATCGGCAATCTTCTCCAGGCTTGGGCCGGAGACGGCATTGTAGCCACCGTCAACAACCTTGCTGTTCGCACCCGGCGCGCGGGAAGGAATCTCAAGCGCTTGGTCATCAACGGTGCCGTCGGCGTGGATTACGGTTGCCCAGGCATAACGCTCGGCCGGTGCGGTACCACGGATGACATTTGCACCCTGGATATTGGTATAGATGCCATCCTTGCAGTCCACGAACATGGAAATGAAGTCTTTTTCCACGGTGCCGTATTCCACGCGGAAGGAATCGCCAGGCGCAAGCTTGATCGGCCCGATGGTTTCCCCCTCTATCCAGCCGTTGGACAGAGTCAGACCGATGTCTGCCTTTGCGGTGGTGTTCCAGTTGGAAGGCCACTTGGCGGCAGAGTTTGCTTCGATCTCGTGATTAGTACCGGATTCGACGGTGGCGGTGTACGGAACCGTCTGCTTGGTGGTGTTGGTGAACTGGATGGTGCCATCCGAAAGGTAACGGCGGCCAGTTTCACCAAAGTGCCAATCTGGATAGCCCGCTGCATTAGCTTCTGCTGGGCTGCACTCCTGGTAGAGATTCTCAATCGGATAACCCTGTGGCATGGCGGGGATCTCTGCGTGCGCCGCAGCGGGGGCAACGAGGCTTGCCGCAGACAGTGCGGCGGCTGCTACGTAGTAGCTGAGATGGAGGCGGGGAATGCGCATCGCTACGTTTCCTTTTATTCACTATTTTTTGAAGTTTGAGGTTCACAGCGGCGCGGTCTCTCCCTCCACGCGCTGTGAACTACTCACATGACGCTAATCGGCCACCATCGCATCCTTCAATACCTCAGATACTTTCGGATAATTGCCACTTGAGCTTGCATTTTCCAGAATTTTCCCAGCTATTTTTGACTCCGCGCGCAGCCAGAATTGTCCTTTCGTACACACCCGCTTCTGCCCCCTTCCCGAGTTGCCAACAAGATGGGAGGAAAGTTATCCACAGGCTGGGGATAACTCTGTGAAAATCAAATTCCCCAGCTTTCTTCCACAGCTTGTGGATAACTGTTTTCACCCACTTCCACAAGGGCTAAATTACAAGGATGTAAGTTTTCTTGCCTGCGTGATCAGGCAAAACTCCGGCCATGCGTTCGAGAAATTACAAAAATGTAGTTATCCACATTGTGGATAACTACTGTGGAATTCTTTCGCACAAGCGTTTTGGTGAATAACTCGCCGGAGTTATCCCCAAAACCCTGCTTGAAGGCCTAAAAAGAAACTTAAAGCCAAGAAAACCGTGAAAATTCCCGTCCATCGCACTCCCCGACGGCTGTTAAAAACAAAAAATGCGAGAATCACGCCTGTGAACAAACCGCCCAAATGACCCCATAGGGATACGCCGGACATCAAAAACGTGTAAGCCACGTTGGCCGCTACAAGAACAATGGGTGCCCGCAGATCCATACCGCGAGAGTTGTAGAGCCCTACCAGCAAAGCCAGCAGTGCATATATAGCTCCCGAGGCCCCCACCGTCGGTGTTTGATAATCCATCCCCAGCACGGCCGCTGAGGCGCCCAGCAAAGAGAGCAGATATACACAGGCATACAACACTCCGCCTAAGGCCTGTTCGATTTCGCGGCCTACGAGCAAAAGCAGAAACATGTTCACCGCTAGGTGTCCGAGATCGATATGCATAAACCCGGCACTTAGCGCCGTCAACGGCGCAGCCTCAAAGTCCGGGCCCCACAGCGTCCAGTCATAGGCCAGCGAAGAGCCGTAGTAGGACGCAGTAAGCGAATGCGACTGGATGGCGGTAACTGTCCAAACCAGCGTGCACAGGGCGATGACCCCGGCGGTGACCGGCGCTTGTTTTAGGTAGTTGCGCAATGTCTTTTCCATATTTTCCCAAAAAACTTCAATGAGCCCACCGCCACTTTTAATAAGTGGTGGTGGGCTCAGTTGTTAAGAGCTCTTAGGCGATCTCGATGGACTCGATGATGACGTCCTCACGTGGGCGGTCCATGCGGTCCGTATCAACCTTGGCGATCTTGGACACGACTTCCTGGGATGCCGGGTCGGTGACCTCACCAAAGATGGTGTGGTGGTTGTTCAGGTGCGGGGTCGCAGCCACGGTGATGAAGAACTGGGAGCCGTTGGTGCCTGGGCCAGCATTTGCCATAGCCAGCAGGAATGGACGGTCGAACTGCAGCTCTGGGTGGAACTCATCCTGGAACTGGTAGCCAGGGCCGCCACGGCCGGTGCCGGTTGGATCGCCACCCTGGATCATGAAGTTATCAATGATGCGGTGGAAAATTGCGCCATCGTAGAACGGTCCGGACTGCTCGCCCTTTGCGTTCTGGGTGGAGTAGTCCTTCTCGCCCTTTGCCAGGCCGATGAAGTTCTCCACGGTTACCGGTGCATGGTTACCGAACAGGTCGATAACGATATCACCGTGATTGGTGTGCATCGTTGCAGTTGCGGTCTTCTGAGTCATGCCGACTATTGTATGGAATTTCTCGCCCGCGCGCCGCAGATGACATAACGCCCTAAGCGATCACTATGCTTAAGTCCATGATTCGCGCCGTGCTCTTCGACCTCGATGACACTTTGATGGACCATACCTCCGCTATGCGCGAAGGTCTCGACGAATGGTGCCGCGAGCTAGGACTTCCCACTGGCCAACATGAACGCTTTGCCGCCATCGAGCGCAAGTGGTTCGCCGCCTATGAGCGCGGCGAGGTCACCCATCATGGCCAGCGCATCGCCCGCTGCCGCGAGTTTCTAGAAAAAGACCTTTCGGAGCACGACGCATTGCAGGCCTATTCGGGTTATCTTGCCGCCTACCAGCGCAATTGGCGCGCTTTTGCCGACGCCCTGCCCGCCCTGCAGCGAGCCCTGCAAGCAGGTCTTCGCGTTGGCGTCCTCACCAACGGCGCCCGCGAGATGCAAGAAGCAAAGCTGCGCGCCGGCAAGTTAGATCTGCCAGAGGTGCATCTCATCGCCACGGTGGATCTGGGAATCCCCAAACCGCAGGCCACCGCCTACCTGGCAGGCTGCCAGGTGGTGGGTTCTACTCCCGCGGAAACGCTGATGGTGGGTGACTCGCTGGCTAACGACGTCGAGGGCGCCCGCGCCGCCGGGCTGCAAGCGGTGTACCTGCAACGCGACGGCTCGGGCGAGATTTCGAGCTTGGACGAGCTGAGCTTCTAGGCGGGGACGAGTGAGCTGAGCACCTCTTCGCGGGCCAAGACCATGTTGCGCAACGAGGCCTCGGTCTCGGCGTAGCCGCGGGTCTTAAGACCGCAGTCTGGGTTAATCCACAGCCGCTCCGCCGGCACGTGGCGTAGTGCTGCCCGGATGAGCTCGGCCATCTCCGCCACCGAAGGCACGCGCGGCGAGTGGATGTCATAGATGCCAGGGCCGATCTCCGAGTGGAACTTCTCATCGATGTCTTGCAGCAGCTCCATGCGTGAGCGCGCCGCCTCGATGGAGGTGACATCGGCATCGAGGCCTGCCACCGCATCAATGATCTGCCCGAACTCGGAGTAACACAGGTGCGTATGAATCTGGGTGGTCGGTTGCGCCTCGAGGGCAACCAAACGGAAGGCACGCACTGCCCAATCAAGGTAAGCTTGGCGTTCTTCTTGACGCAGCGGCAGCAGCTCCCGCAGTGCGGGTTCGTCGATCTGGATGATGCTGATGCCGGCGTCTTCGAGGTCACGTACCTCGTCAGCCAGCGCCACGCCCAACTGATCCGCGGAGACTGATTGATGCACGTCATCGCGGGTAAAGGACCACGCGAGGATGGTCACCGGGCCGGTTAGCATTCCCTTGACATGCTTTGCAGATAGCGACTGCGCGTACTTGGCCCACTCCACCGTCATCGGCTGCGGGCGGGAGATGTCACCGACAACGATTGGCGGACGAGTACAGCGCGAGCCATAAGACTGCACCCAGCCATTTTCGGTGACCACGAAGCCGTCGAGCAGCTCCGCGAAGTACTGCACCATGTCATTGCGTTCCGGCTCGCCGTGCACGAGTACGTCCAGCCCTAGGCGTTCTTGCAGGTCGATGACCTGCGCGACCTCCTTGCGCAGCGCCTTTTCATAATCGGCGTCGGAAAGCTCGCCCTTGCGGTGCGCGGCGCGCGCGGCACGAATCTCCTGGGTCTGTGGGAAGGAACCGATCGTGGTGGTCGGAAGCTGCGGCAGGTCCAGGGACTTCTGCGCCTCGACGCGCTCGGCAAACAGCGGCTGACGTTGGACCTGCCCTTCCGGCAGCCCGGCCGTGCGCTTGGCGACGTCCCGGTTATGCGTGCGCGCCGATTCCGCCCGGGTACGCACCGCGCGATCGGCCTGGGCATAAGCCTCTGGGGCGTCGAGCGGGCCGGCGAAAAGGGCCACGACCTCGCGTACCTTTTCATCAGCGAAGGAGAACCACGTCGCGACGTCAACTGGCAATGTGGTTTCGGCAGCGACGGTATGCGGAACGTGCTGCAAAGATACCGAGGTAGTAACCGAGGCGCCCGGAAGCTGCTCCAGCTTGGCACGCAGATCGCGCAGGTTCGCCGCCCACACATTGCGGCCATCAACCAGGCCCGCGCTCACGTGCACCGGCAACTGCGCTACGCGCTCCAAATAATCCGGTTCCAGCGCCAGGGTTCCCACGCTCAAGTCCACCTGGACTGCTTCCGGGCGTAGCTTCGCAATCGCGTCCAATCCCCTGCGGGCTGCGCCATAAGGCGTGGTCAAGTAGATCTGTGGGCGTTTCGCAGTGCCGAGGATGCGTTCGTAGGCCTGAATAAGGGCGTCGGCAAGCGTAGCGTCATCTGCTGACTGCAGATCAGCCACCAGCGCTGGCTCGTTGAGCTGAATCCACTCCACGCCCGCCGCATGCAGGTACCCAAGCACCTCGATATAGGAATCCACCAGCTTGCCCAGGTGCTCGAGAGGCTGGGTGTGGGAACCTTCCGCCGGCTTAGACAACGCAAGCAGCGTCACAGGCCCCACCAGCACTGGGCGCACCTTGTGGCCTGCTTGCCGGGCTTCCTCCACCAGCTTCAACACGCGTTGCGGACGCGCCTTAAACTCCTGCTCGTCAGCAATTTCTGGGACGATGTAGTGATAGTTGGTGTCAAACCACTTGGTCATCTCCAGTGGTGCTGCCTGTGCATTTCCGCGCGCTAGACGGAACTCATCGGCAAGGGTTTCGCCCTCGACTGCGCCCACCGTCAGCGCGGTTTCGAGGACGTGATCGTAATAGGCCACGTCCGCCGGGATGGCATAATCCTCACGCAGGCCGAGGTCATGTAGGCGGGCATAGGTATCAAGGCGCAGCGAGTGCGTGGCCGATTCGAAGGTCTCCTCATCGATCTTGTCGGCCCAGAAGGCCTCGAGTGCGCGCTTTAGCTCGCGGTTCGCGCCGACGCGCGGATAGCCTTCGATGGTTGTGTGAGGAAATGGTGCGTTCATCGATTTACTCCGATTCTGCTCAGTAGGTCGTGGGTGATGGCTGAGTTGTTATGCGTATATATATGGAGGCCCTCCGCGCCCGCGCGCAGAACGCCGCGCGCGAGTTCGGCCGTGAGCTCCATACCGATTTCTTGTTCTTCTTCTGGGGTTTCCGCTGCCGCGAGCGCTGCCCGCACTTTTGGCGGGACGTCGAGCCCGGACAGCCCCGCCATTCGCTCAAGGCGGGCCACGCTGGTCATCGGCATGATTCCGGGGATAAGCGGGATGCGCACGCCGGCGAGCCGGGCGCGTTGATAGAAGCGCGCATAGTCTTCTGGGTCGAAGAAGAGCTGCGTTATGGCGAAGTTCGCGCCCAAGCGCTGTTTGGCCAGCAGGACATCGATGTCCTCATCAGCATTGGCTGATTCCGCATGGCCATTGGGATAGCACGCCACGCCGACGGCCAGGTTGCCTGCGGCGAAACGTGCCGCTTGCGCTGCTTCCCGACGCCGAATGAGACGGATCAGCTCATCAGCATGCTGCAGGTAGCCCACGGGCATGCCGTCTTCCGGAAGATCCCCGCGCAGTGCGAGGAATCCGCGGACGCCAGAATCGACGAGTACATCGACCCACTCGCTAAGTTCCTCCGGGCTACCGGCAGTGCAAGCAAGATGCGCCAGGGGACGCATCGAGGTAGTGCGCGCAATCTGCTCAATGAATGCGGCCGTGCCACGCAACCATCCGGAGCGCTGCGAGCTGGTTACTGCGATGTAATCAGGGTGATAGCTCTGCAACACTGCAAGCAGTTCAGATGTCTTGCTCGCATCAGCGTCGTTGCGCGGCGGAATCACTTCGAAGGAAAGCGCGGTGCGCTGACGCACCCGAGCCGTCCATTCATTGATTTGGTCTAAAGGCGCAGAGGCCGAGAGTCGCGGAGTCATGCCCACCTCCTTCGCTGGTCACTTCGATTTCGTTGAGATGAAATGTACCAAGCGGTCTATTAAGAAAGGAGGGCTAAATTTTAGGTACCATCTTTAAAACGGTTCTGCCTGCGGGGTTAACGTTTATTAGCGCGAATAAAAATCGCCCAAAATGAACCAAGCTGTCTACCTAGAAGGCGTGGCGGCGGGGGTAACTGGCCTGAAAAAGCAGTAAAATCAAGGCCAATTCCCAATGTCAGACTTGTCTATACCACCTCTCTTAAACAAGTTGCGACCAGCTCCAAACGCAAACGACATCGAGGCTCTCTCTTGAAAAAACATAAGATTTTGACCAAGCTCTCTGCTGTCTGCGCTGCAGTAGTAACCACCGCAGCTCTTGGAACGGCAGCCGCATCGGCTCAGCAATCTGAGACAATCCTCTTCGGCGACTCTATTTTTGCCAACCCCACCTTCGATCAAATCGGCTCCCCCATTGCCGAGCTGTCTAGCGCCATGAAGATCGGCAGCGACCCAGGCGCTCCGAGCCCACAGGGCTGCCCGCAGGGCGCATCCAACGTTGGCCGCGAGCTCGGCCGCGCCTCGGGCCAGCGCGTCATCAACTACGCTTGCTCCGGCGCTACCGCTGCCGGCAGCACGCCGCGTTCGGACTTTGTCCAGCAGGTAGGCCACGCGGTTGATACCCACACCCTCAACCCGGGCACGCGCAACGTGCTGATCCAGTTCGGTTTCAATGACGTCGTCAACACGAACTTCATCATTGACCCGAACCGCACGGCTTATAAGAACGCCATGCGCAATCAGATAAACCACATCCGCGCTGCCGCCCCGAACGCCAAGATCACCCTGGTGGGCTACCCAGCCTTCTCTGCGGCAAACGGCTCCATTTGCCCAATCCGCATCAAGGAGAACCCAGGCCTAGGCGCTAACCTCTCCGCGCTGGGCAGCGTACGCACCATCGAAGACAACGTTAACCATGCGATGTTCCAGGCCGCCCAGGAAAATCATGTGGACTATTTTGACCTACGTTCGGCCACCATCGAGCACAATATGTGTGCGCCGACCGGCATGCGCTGGATGGGAGGCGTCTACGAGTTTGCGGAGCCGCATAACTTCTTCAACCACCTGACCCACTCCGGCAACGTTGGCGTGGCGCGCATCCTTTCGGATCGCGTCCTCGTACGCTAGGAAATTCACATAAGGATTAAACGCTATAGTGGCGGGGCCCTCGCGCCGTCACTACGCTGGGGTGAAGCGCACCATAAACTAATTTAAGGAGCATCTGGGATGAACCCCACCGCAATTTCCGCCTCCATCGGTCTAGCGAACAATCTGTGGAGCCGTTTCAAGGATTACCGCGAGGAAAAAGAACTCGAAGCTTATGCCGCCCTTGAAGGCGCCGCCGCACGTGCGGAAAGCCGCAGCAAGGATCTCTTCCCAGAGGCACGCCGCAACGCCGGTGCTGTAACCCAGGCTGCCCACGAGCGTCTCGAGCGCACCATCGCCGAGCTCAAGGAGCGCGGCCAGGAAGCTGGCAAGCAGGCATCTGAACGCTTCGAAGAGGCTCGCAAGGATGCCAAGAAGGCGCAGAAGAAGACCAAGAAGCAGGCAAAGAAGCAATCCAAGGCTGCACGTAAGGCCGCAAACAAGGCGCAGAAGCAGAGCGCAAAGAAACTGAAAAAGGCAAAGAAGGTCAACTTCCGCAAGGAAGACAAGGGCTCCAAGTTCTGGCCATTCGCCCTTATCCTGACTCTTGTCTCCGCAGTTGCCGGCGGCGCTTACTACTTCTTCAAGATCCGCAAGGAAGCTCCCTCCGAGGTTCCACCTCGCGTTGAGGACTTCGGTGGCGGCGCAGACGCAGCGGCTGAGGGCTCCACCTTGGTCTACACCTCCACCTCCGAGCAGGACCTCAAGAAGGATTCCAACCTCGCTGAAGAGGGCGTCGTCGAGCGCGATGAGGAGCTGCTGGGCTCCATCGATGAGCAGCTGGCAAAGCACAAGGAAGAAGCTGCGGCCGCTGAGGCCGATACCTCCCGCATCACTGATGACCGCGAGGATGAGGGCAAGCACCGCCTGCAGACTGACGAGCAGGAGTAGTAATATCCCCCGAGCAAGGGGGTAGCACTCAAGTTGTCTTGATCTCAATTCTTTGATTAAGAGACCTAGAGCTGATTGAATTCTTGAGTATTTCGAACCTATCTCAAGGAGAGTAAATGAGCTTCGAGTCTCTCATTGTCAAGCTCAAAAGCGGAGCGACCTACTACTTCCCAGCCGGCTCCGTCAGCGGGGATCCTTCACATCGTGTTGACAATCTCCGCTTTGCAATTGAGAACGGCACTATCTTCCGTTCTGTTGATGACAACGGTATCGAACGCGAGTTCTCTGGATACGACGTATCGAATTACCACCTTGCATAAAACCTGCAGAGCATAAAACCTGCTAAGGCTGCCTTTCTTTCCGGATAATCCGAGCAAAGGAAGGCAGCCTTTTCTTATAGGATAAGCAGCTATGACTGTCTATCCTCGCATGAAAACCTGGTCTTGGTACCTGCCAAGCCAGCCACCCGCCGGGGAGACCTCTCTCACCGAAACCACCAATTGGTCTAAACCCCGCAGCGCAACCCGGCGCCTGCTCTTTGCGCAGCCGGTGGGCGTGGCCGGCATTCTCATCTCCGCCGCCATCAACGCGCCATTGGGCGCGCTTGTCTCCGTGGTCATTGGCCAAGCCACGCAATACGCATTCAGCGACCCTTCCTGGCGCACACTCGCCATTCCAGTGGCGTTGACCGCACTGCTGCTTTTCATCGTCTATCTCGCCGAAGCCACCGCGGATGCCTTCACCGATCTCAGCCAGGCCCGCACCACGCATACGCTGCGGCTCGGGCTGCTGGAGAAGCTGCTCGGCGCTTCTACCTCCGGACTTAACCCAGGCCGCCTGCTCAACACGATGGACGAGGATTCCCATTACATCGGCCAGCTCAAGCAGGTGCTCAACTTTCCGCTGACCATGGTGGGCTATCTGCTGGGCGCGATTTTCAGCCTAGCGCCGATCTCGCCCGTGGTTTCCATCGTGCTTTTGATAGGTGCCGTCGTCACCGCGGCGGTATCTTGGGCCACCGCAAAACCGTTGACGAGTGTGGCGGCAGCTCGCCGCCAAAAGGAAAACACGGCGCTTTCGCTCGCAACGGACTACGCGCAGGGCTCCCGCGTTATTAAAGGTCTAGGTGCTAACGAGGTGGCCAAGCAACGCTTTGGCACCGCTGCACACACCGCCCTCGACGCCATGCTGCGCGAGCTGCGTCTTAGTGCTTGCCTGAACTGGTTGCGTCAGATGGTACCCACCGCATTTACCATCGGTCTGCTCGCATGGACCTCGTGGCAGATGTACCTGGGCAATATTTCCCCAGGTGGGATGATGAGTATCACGATGCTCGCCCCACCGGCGCTCAACGTCCTTGGGATCGCGCTGGGCCATCTCACCGAGGCGTGGGCGCGAGCTCAGGCCTCCGTGGAGCGCATCGGTGAGTTGCTGGAGGACCTGGATAAAAGCGACGTCGCAAAGCACGGCGATGCGCTTTCCTTAAGCCCTGGCTTGCAGGTCTGGGTACCGGAGACCACCAAAGGACGCGCGCTTGTCGACGCCACCATATCCCGCCTTTCTGCCCACGGCGCCCTGTGCCCGCCGCACCGGATTTCCGTGCTGGAGGGGACGCTGGCCGATAACATCAATCCGCTCGGCAATATCCCGGCATCGCAGGTTCGCACGGCGCTTGAGGCCGCGGCCTGCGAGGACATCGTCGCTCGTCTCGGCGGTTTTGATGACTCTGGCGCCTTGCCGGATGCCCCCATTGGGGAGGCTGGACTGAACCTGTCGGGCGGTCAACGCCAACGCGTTGCGCTTGCCCGCGCGCTTGCCGTGGACCCAGAAATCTTGGTGCTTGACAACCCCACCACGGGCTTGGATTCGCTAACACTCGCGACGGTAGCTGAGCGCGTGGCGCGCTTGCGCAAGGACCAGATCACCGTCGTAATCAGCGGCGCGTCGACGTGGGCGGCTAACGCGAAGGAGGTGCTAGAACTATGAGTAAACCCGCAGCAGATGCCCTAGCTCCTGCCTCCGCCCGTGAGTCCTGGCAGTTCCTTCGCACGCTGCCTTCCGCGCCGTCGAAGGCGAAGCTGGCGCTGGTATTCGGCATCTTCACTCTGACCATCCTGCTGATGAACCTGGGCTCGCAAGTACTCGGCCGCCTCGTGGATATCATCCAGGGTGGCGAAGTCCCTGTGATTGGCTCTGGACGCAAGGCGATGATTACTGCACTATGGATCATCGCAGCCTGCCTCATCGTTGAGGTCAGCGGCCGGGCGCTCGGCGGCTATCTCATCAACGCCCGCACGCGCCGACTGGCTGTGGATATGCGTACCGCAGCTCTCGACTCGGTGCTGCGCGCTCCCGTGCCGCGCGTGATGGAGCTGGGAACCGGCAACGTGATAACGCGCTTGTCTAAGGACATCGACACCGTGGTCACGGCGGTGGCCATGATGGGCGAGCGTCTCGCCGTCACCATCTTCATTCTGCCGCTTACTTTCCTGACCATGGCTTTCATTCACCCGGCTTACCTTTTACTGTGCATGCTCGCAGTCGCCGTGATGTATCCGTTTATCAAGGGAACGATTCGCGATATCCCCGCCGTGGCTAACGCCGTCTCCACCGTAGAGGCCCGCCGCAACAACGTATTGCTCGATACCATTCGCGCCTTGGAGACCCTCCGGATTTTCCGCCTCGACGGCTGGGCCACGCGCCGCATGGAGAACTATTCTTGGAATACCGTGCAGGCCTGGGGCGATAAGGTGCCGCTTATCAACCGCATCATCGGCCAAGGCAGCATTGCTTTCGGCGTGCTGCTCCTCGGTTCACTCTCCATGTCAGTGCCCATGGTGGCCTGGGGTTGGCTCACACAAGGCCAGGCCACGGCCGCGGTCTTGCTGGTCATGCGCCTAGAGATGCACGTTTTCAACATCTTGTTCTTCGCTGGGGAAATTCAGCATTCGGCAACTTCCTTGGGCCGCGCTGTGGCGCTGGCTCTGCTGGGCGCTGACGTGCCAACCAAGGAAGTAGCGCTGCTTGGGCAAGCCCCCGCGGTGCATATCGACGCCGTGAGCTACTCCTACCCCGGCGGCGCCAAGGTCTTAGACAGCATTAGCCTCACGCTGGCGGCCGGCACCACGACCGCGCTGGTGGGCACCTCAGGCGCAGGTAAATCCACCTTGGCCGCACTTGTGGCCGGGCTGCAATACCCCACTGCGGGCAGCATCCGCCTTGACAACGTCGACACCGCAACAGTGCCCAATACCTGGGTGACCGAGCACGTCGCGCTGATTACGCAGGAAGTCCACCTCTTCTCCGGCACGCTGCGCGAGGATCTTCTGCTCGCCCGGCCACATGCTAGCGATGCGGAACTATGGGCAGCCCTACACGAGGTGGGATTGACGGAAGACTCGCGCTGGCTGCCTGACGGCCTCGATACCCGCATCGGCGCCGGCAACGAAGAGATGGGCGCCGAAGCCGCCCAGCAGATCTCGCTGGCGCGCATGGTGCTGCGCCAGCCACCGGTACTCATCATGGATGAGGCCACCTCAGAGGCCGGCTCTGAACACGCCGCCGTGCTTGAGGAAGCTGCCCGGGCCGTCACCCGCGGGCGTACCTGCCTAGTGGTGGCGCACCGCTTGGACCAGGCTCGTGAGGCGGACCGCATCATCGTGATGGAGCAAGGAGAAATCGTCGAAGACGGCGACCACGCCTCACTCATGGCGCGCGGTGGGCGCTACGCCAAGGCTTATGCGCAGTGGGAGCACGGCCACTAAGCCAAACTTGGCCCGGCTAAACTTCCTCCCCTCCCCTCCTCTCCTTCACTTCTCCTCTCTTCGAGGATGGTCCCTTTCCTTGGCTCCCCTTGCAGGGGAGCCGTTGTGGGGGACGCAGAAACGAGTCCCGGAAGCGGCGGGCCGAGGGAAACGCAGGAACGACGAAACCCGGCACCGAATGGTGCCGGGTTTCTGGGCTGTGGAGCATAGGAGAATCGAACTCCTGACCTTCTGCTTGCAAAGCAGATGCTCTACCAATTGAGCTAATGCCCCAGTGCGTTTAATGCTACCCCAGGGGTATCGCAGAAAGAAAATCGCTGGCCCGGCCGGGAGTCCCATCAGTCACAGTAATTAACTCTTTTCACTCTGGTTGCGTGTCACTACGGCTTTTAGAAACGGCGGCGACCATAATCAAGGAACAAAAACACCCTCGTTAGAAAGGCTTTTGCATGCGCCGCCTCGCTGCCGCTACCGCTGCACTCTTACTTACCGCTGCACTTCCAGTCTCAGCCCACGCAGCGCCGGCAGCGCCCTTCCCGGTCCCCAACTTGCCGCAGATGCAGCTGCCGAACCTCCAGCAAGAAGCCGAGAAGCTCAACAATGACTTCCTAAACTCCTTGCCACCAGAGCTCGGTTCATCGAGGCCGGCACCACAAAAGCGCACCCCGAGTCCAGCACCTGCACCGACGCAAAAGTCTGACTGCTCCAACTGCGTCGCCATCACCTACGACGACGGCCCCAGCACCCTCACCAACCAACTGCTCGACACCTTGCGCGAAAAACACGCACACGCCAGCTTCATGGTGCTTGCCCCTAACGCCACAGCCCACCCAGAGCTGCTGCGCCGCATGCAGGCAGAGGGGCATACCATCGGCAACCACACCAACACGCACCGCGAGCTAAACAAGCTCGCCGCCGGCGACGTCGACGGGGAAATCAAGGCAGGTGCCGGCGCCATCAAGGCGGCAACCGGCCAGAGCCCTCGTTGGCTGCGCCCACCGTACGGCGCCACCAACGGCACTGTCGACGCCGCGGCCAAAACCAACGGCCAAGCCGAGGCCATGTGGTCCGTGGACACGCTGGACTGGAAGGACCGCAACTCCGAGCACGTATGCAGCGCTGCAGTCAGCGGCGCGCAGCCGGGCGGCATCATCCTCATGCATGACATCCACGCCACCACGGTTAATGCTGCCAACTGCGTCATCGACGGCCTGCGCGCCAAGGGGCTCGAGCCGGTTAGCCTCGATACTCTTATCCCCACCCCACAGCCGGGGAAGCAGTACTACTCTCGGGGCTAATGATTGATTTCTCGGCTCCCGCAGACGTGGTGGCGCCTCAGCTTTTGGGTGCCACGCTCACCTTCAATGGCGTCAGCATCCGCCTGACGGAAGTCGAGGCCTACCTTGGCGCCGAGGACCCCGCCGCGCACACGTACAACGGCCCGACCCCGCGCAACGCCACGATGTTCGGCCCGCCCGGGCGCCTTTACGTCTATGCCTCCTATGGCATCCACCGCAACGGCAACATCGTGTGCGCCCCGGAGGGCACGGGCCAGGGTTGCCTGCTACGCGGCGGCGAGGTCATCGAAGGTACCGAGCTCGCTTTCCGACGCCGCGGCACCACCGACTTCCATAACCTCGCCCGTGGGCCGGGGAACCTCGGTAAGGCGTTAGGACTCGACCTCACAGACAACGACACTATCCCCACGATCAAGGAAAGGGCCTCCGAACCGGAATGGGTTCGAGGCCCTCGCATTGGTATCAGTAAGAACAAAGACGCACCACTGCGCTTTTGGATTCCTTTCGACAAGACCGTCTCGGCGCGCAGAGGCCTGCCGCCAAGCTAATGAGACCTAGTAACGCCCGCCGTAGCGTTCATCGCTCTCGATGGCCGCGAGGATGCGATCGTTGATCTGGTTGAGCTGGCGCACCTGCGTGCGAGTGAGGTTGTCCATCACGGAACGACGCGCCTGGGCGGCGTGCCCTGGCGCGGTGGCGACAACCTTGTCCCAGCCGGCGTCGGTAAGCTGCGCCAGCGTGGTGCGGCCATCATTCGGATCTGGACGGCGCGTAACCCAACCTTGCTTCTCCAAGCGCGTGACCACCTGGCTAAGCCGTGAGAGCGAGCCGTTCGCCGTGTACGCAAGGTCGCGCATGCGCATCTCACGATTCTCCGACTCAGAAAGACGAGACAGAACGGTGTACTCGAAGAAGCTCAAGCCGGCGTCGTCACGCAGCTGGGCATCCAGAATGTTGGTTAAGCGGATGGTGACTCCCATGAGGGATACAAAGGAAGCGAGTTCCTCCTCATCGAGCCACTTCTTATCCTTCTCGGTCATGAAATTAATTCTAGCAATGAAGCTTTATTTGTTAAGCATCTGCTAGGCAGATTTCAGCGCTTCCCGGAGAAGCTGCGCCGCCTAGCTCGGAGTCTTGCCGACCTTCACGCCGGCCTCCTCTAACGCAGCCTTCTTGCCCTCTGCGGTTCCGGATCCTCCAGAGACAATCGCTCCTGCGTGCCCCATGGTTTTGCCCTCCGGCGCGGTAAAACCAGCAATGTTGGCCACCACCGGTTTGGTCACGTACTCCTTGATGTAGCGTGCGGCATGTTCTTCGGCGTCGCCGCCGATCTCGCCGATCATGATGATGGCCTCGTAGAAAGAAACTTAAGTACTGCCACCCGCGCAGTTTTTACCGCCAGCACACGTATCTTGCGCGAGACCACGCTGCAAAAATACGCCCGGACTGGACTTTTCGGACACGAAGCGGCCAAGATTAGACGCCAGATCCTCGACCAGGCCGAGCCGTTTAACGCTGCCCACACCACCAACTGGGGACTACCTTGAAAGCCCACCGTCACGCGCGGCTAACGCACACGAGTCCACCGGCCGATAAAAACGCCCAGTACGCGTGTGTATCATGCGCGTGCTGGGCAACTTTCGCTTTCAGTGCGATGTCCTCCTTTTAGGATGCTGCGAGCTTTTGGGCGCGCTGGTAAGACACGCCGAGGACTGTTCCCATATCTCGTACGGTCATTCCAGCGTTTCTCATTGCAACAGCGAGGTCATGAGTGCTTGCCTGTGCCGCAGCGGCCAGTCGTGCCGCTTCTTCGCGTTCTTTTTCGGCGCGAGCTTTCATTTCCGCAAGGTCCGGTGGAAGAACAACATCAACAATAATGTTGAGTTCGTCTGGGTCTAGGCCTGCCTGGTAGGCCAGTGCTTCGCGCATCTCGTCGGCAGCATTAGCCAGCCGCTTAGTTTGGGACACTGCCCCTAGTTCGGCGCATTCGAGCACCCATACTCCGCTGGTTCCGCGTTCTGCGGTTACTGTGTATGTCGTGGTCATTACCTCCACCAGCCTTTCCCTAATTCTTGGGCGTATTGGTCGAAAAACTTCTTGACTGTCACATCGTCAATCTCACGGTGCCTACCTAAGGTTCGGGTTGTGCTGCCTACCCGATAAGCGTCATGGCGCGATAGGGCGATTTCCTCAAATTCAAGACCACGCCGCTTAGCTTCCGCTTTCAATTTCTTGATGACGGCGTTTCGCTTCATAACGGTAGTCTACCGACAGGAGACTAAACAAGTCAACCATGGGTTGATAGCCAAACTTCGCTGTTGCGTTCGCAACGTTGAGGACTCCGCTCACCACGTTAAGGATTCCAACTCCTGAGGTGGCGGGGTCTTTTTTCTTGCGACCGGGCGTTTCCAATGAGTGTCTACCCATTAGTCACCTCGGGCAAAGTAGCAGAAGGGCATGCGGACGAAATTTTGCTACTTAGCCCCGTGTCAGGAACGGTGCACGCCCCGAAGCAACAAAGGAACCCGACACCATTACGGTGCCGGGTTCCGGGCTGTGGAGCATAGGAGAATCGAACTCCTGACCTTCTGCTTGCAAAGCAGATGCTCTACCAATTGAGCTAATGCCCCATTGTTCCGTGGTGGGCCTAGCAAGAATCGAACTTGCGACCTCATCGTTATCAGCGATGCGCTCTAACCGACTGAGCTATAGGCCCCTGTGCGGAACGAGATGTAACTTTACATACCGATCCGGCAAATACACAAATCGCCAGCGCAGCCAAGGTTTTAGAAGGTTGTTTAAAAAGCGAAACCGGCACCGTCTCTTAAGAATTTAAACCTAAAAGACGATGCCGGTTAGATGTGGGCTAGCGGGCTCGGGCTTTAGCCATGACCAGACTGGATACCCAGCTTGAAACCACCGAAGACGTCCACGATGGCGTTATAAAGTACCGCGAGCAGCGGCGCCAGCAGCATGTTGAACACCGCCACGATTGCGCCGAAGAGAGCAGAGATAGACAAGACCACACCGAAGGTCACTTCGAAGGCGCCGCCCACTCCGCCGACTAGGCTGTTGAGTGAATCCCAGATTCCCGCCTGATCGAGGCCGAAGTAGAGCAGGCACACGGCAAGCAGCCATGCGATAAGCCCGACGAGGGACATCGCCAAGCCCACGCGGAAGGCCGAAATCGGTGAGATCCGCGTAAGGGTTACGTCTCGTCTTGCCATGGATTACTCCTCGCTATCTGCTGTGTTCTTGGAATCCGCAACCTTGAGGTGTTCCTGCTGAACGTCCTCAACGGATTTCTCGCCCTTGGCCACAGCCTGTGCATCTTCCTCACCATCGTCCTCAACGTTGCGGTCGATTGCAAGCAATTCGACGTCGTCGGAGAGATTGACCAGGCGCACTCCCATGGTGGCGCGGGAGGAAGGACGAATCTGGCCTACCTCGGTGCGGATGACGCCCCCAGCGGAGGTGATAGCGAAGATCTCGTCTTCCTCATCGACGGAGATAGCGCCGATGAGCTTGCCGCGCTTCGGGGTGTACTTGAAGGTCATAACGCCCAAGCCACCGCGGCCCTGTGGCGTGTACTCCTCGATAGCGGTGCGCTTGCCGTAGCCGCCGGAGGTGGCAACCAGCAGGTACTCGCCATCGTGAACCACGGACATGGACAAAAGCTGGTCATCGTCGCGGAAGCGCATGCCCTTCACACCGGCGGTAGCACGGCCCATCGGGCGCAGCTGGTCGTCGTCAGCGGTGAAGCGGATGGCCTGGCCCTGCTCAGAGGTCAGCAGGATGTCATCGCCTTCGTCGACGAGGGACGCGCCGATGAGCGCATCACCCTCGTTGAGGTTGATGGCGATTAGACCGGCAGAACGTGCGGACTCGTAATCGGTGAGGCGGGACTTTTTGACGCGGCCCTGCTTGGTGGCCAAGACGAGGTAAGGAGCGTCCTCGTAGGACTGAATCTGAATGACCTGTGCGATCTTCTCCTCCGGCTGGAACTCCAGCAGGTTAGCCACGTGCTGACCACGTGCGGTACGGCCTGCCTCCGGCAGCTCATAAGCCTTGAGGCGGTAAACACGGCCAAAGTTGGTGAAGAAGAGGATCCAGTCGTGTGTGGAACAGACAAAGAAGTTCTTGACGATGTCGTCCTGCTTGAGTTCCGCACCGCGCACGCCCTTGCCGCCGCGCTTCTGCGCCTTGTAGGCATCAACCTTGGTGCGCTTTGCGTAGCCAGTGGAGGTGATCGTGACGACCACGTTCTCGCGGGCGATAAGATCCTCGTCGGTGACGTCGCCAGAAGCGGCCACGATCTGGGTACGGCGCTCATCGCCGTACTTTTCAACGATCTCAGCGAGCTCGTCGTGGACAATCTGACGCTGGCGTTCCTCGCGGGCGAGGATGTCCTTGAGGTCAGCAATGATCTCTTCGATCTCAGCCAACTCGTCAATGATCTTCTGGCGCTCCAGGGCTGCCAGCTTACGCAGCTGCATCGCGAGGATGGCGTCTGCCTGTACGTCATCGACGTCGAGAAGCTCTTTCAACCCTTCTCGCGCTTCGTCGACCGTTGGGGAACGGCGGATAAGCGCGATGACCTCGTCGAGCATATCGAGGGCCTTAACCAAACCACGCAGGATGTGGGCGCGCTTTTCGGCCTCATCCAGGCGGTACTGGGTACGGCGAACGATGACCTCGATCTGGTGCGCAACGTAGTAGCGCAGCATCTGGTCCAGGCGCAGGGTGCGCGGCACGCCATCGACGATGGAGAGCATGTTTGCGCCGAAGGAGGTCTGCAGCTGGGAGTGCTTGTAGAGGTTGTTGAGCACGACGCGAGCGACGGCATCGCGCTTCAGGGTGACCACGATGCGCATGCCGACGCGGTCGGAGGACTCGTCCTCAATCTTGGAGATGCCAGCGATCTTGCCATTGGCAACAGACTCCGCGATGTTGGAGATCATGTTATCCGGGTTGACCTGGTACGGCAGCTCGGTGATGACGATGGTCTGGCGGGAGCCAGACTCCTCGATGGAGGTCACACCGCGCATACGGATAGAGCCGCGGCCGGTGGTGTAGGCATCCTTGATGCCTTGGTCACCAACGATGAGGCCGGCGGTTGGGAAGTCCGGACCCTTCACGCGCTCCATGCAGGCTGCCAGCGCTTCTTCGTCGGAGGCCTCTGGGTTATCCAGCAACCAGAAGATAGCCTCAGCCAGCTCGTTCAGGTTGTGCGGCGGGATGTTGGTGGCCATACCAACGGCGATGCCGCCGGAGCCGTTCATCAGCAGGTTTGGAACGCGGGAAGGCAGGATGTCCGGTTCCTGGGTCTTACCGTCATAGTTCGGGGAGAAGTCGACGGTGTTTTCGCGAATGTCACGGACCATTTCCATGGCCAGCGGGGTCATGCGGCACTCGGTGTAACGCATTGCCGCTGGGCCGTCGTTGCCGCGGGAGCCGAAGTTACCCTGGCCGTCGACCAGCGGGTAGCGCATGTTCCAGGACTGCGCCAGACGCACCAACGTGTCATAAATTGCGGAGTCACCGTGCGGGTGGAATTGACCCATGGTGTCCGAGACCGGGCGGGCGGACTTCACGTAGCCGCGATCGGGGCGGTAGCCGGAGTCGAACATCGCGTACAGGATGCGGCGGTGCACCGGCTTCAGGCCGTCGCGTACCTCTGGCAGAGCACGGCCGACGATGACGGACATGGCGTAGTCGATGTAACTCGACTCCATCTCCTCGTTGATATCAATCGGTTGAATACGATCAAAGAGATCGTCATTTTGGTCACTCATAACGGCAAATTCTACCCTCTGCGCCCCTCTCCCGCCGGCTGCGCCGCACTAGTGATACCACGGTGATACCATCGGGCCATGGCTATGACTCTTCGTCTTACAGCAGAACAGGATCACGCGCTGACCCTTCTGGCTTCCGCGCAAGGCACCTCCAAGCACGAGGCGGTGGTGCGTGCAGTTGTGGCGGCTGCGGCGCGCACGCTTTCCGACGCCGCGGTCCAAGACGCCGCACGCCAGCTCCTGCCCGGCCGCGCCGAGCTCGAGGCAGAAATCCGTAGGGCTCGATCATGACCGCAGAGCAGCTCCTTCTCGTCGCGCGCGAGTTCTGCGCGCAACACAAAACCACGGTGACTAACTTTGGCGCGTTAGTTGCCGCCGCGAGCGTCTCAAGTGCCCGAATTGATGGCATCCCCGTCCATGCAAACCGGCAGCAAGCAGCACAAGCAATGCAGCAGATATTGGTGGCTTATCCTGCGCTTAACAAGCACAACCGCACCTTCGCAGCTCTTAGCGCCCGAGTATTCATGGAGACGGAATCACGTCTTAGCCTGCGCTGACCTATCCTTTGTTGCCCGAGTTATGTAAGTTATAGCTGGTAATACTTAACTATTCCCTCGATAACCCGCGCGGCTTGGCCTTGAGGAATGACTGAAGCGTCAATGCAACGCGTAGGAAAGGAAGACATGTCTCTGAAGAAAGCCATCGCTGCGGGCGTAGTAGCAGTATCCCTAAGCCCCGCTGTCACCCCAGCCGCAACCGCCGCCTCCAGCACCCCTGAGACCACCAACACCTGGGAAAAACAGGTCAATCCTAATTTCAAGCAAGGCGAGGAAACTTCCTCTCTCACCGGCTCTTCCCCACTCGATTTGGGCATCATCATCGGCGGTTCCGTCGCTGGCGCCGCGCTTATTTTCAAACTGGTGACCGATTTCGCTCCGGCACTTCTCACCCAGGGCGTCCCGAACCTCAACCTCGAGCGTCTTGCTCGCGACAATGGCTTAACCCAACTTGCAGATCAGATTGCTGCTCTGAAGGGCTAATTGCCGCATTCGGGTTTCAGTAAGATTACTGCCATGTCTAATCTTTCCCAGCTCCTGGAAGAGCCAACCCGCACCAGCGTTGTCACCGCGCTTGTTTCCTTGGTCGATAACACTGTCTCCGAACAATCCGGCATCACCGGCATGGCCATCAAGGGCGCGGTGGCCGCGGCGAAGAAGGTCGACGCCGACATCGTCTCAAAAGGTATCAACCGCGCCCTGCCGGATCTCCTCGGCGAGATGGAATCCTACTGGCAGGAGTTCGAGACCTCCCCGCAGGAGAATTTCGGCACCTACCTGGCCGGAAACGACAAAGAGGTGGCAGATTCCATCTTGGGTGTGGCTGATCGTAATGCAGACCAGGTAAATAATCCGGCGCTGGTGAAGACCTATAACTCCCTACGCAGCAAGATCGCCAAAATTATTGAGCCCCAGATTCCGGAGCTCGCTCGCATTTTGCAAAAGCATATGTAACCCCATATGTAAGAAGGTGTAGTCTGGCGCGCATGACTTCAAGCAATAACTATTCTGAATTCATCCGCAGCCGCCACTCCGCCCGCGCCTACCTGCCAGAACCAGTTCCGGCAGAGGTTATTAAGCAGGTGCTTATCGACGCCCAGTCTGCACCATCTAATTCCAATACGCAGCCATGGGACGTGCACGTGGTTAGCGGTGAGAAGCTCCACGAACTTTCTGATGCGCTCATCGCCGAGTTCAATGAAAACGGCATCAACCCGGATTTCACCTTGGACTACGGCGAGGGCGTGCACCCTTCCCGTTCCGTTGAGCTGGCAAAGAAAATGTACGGCATCCTAGGAATCGCCCGTGAGGATAAGGAGGGCCGCACCGAGTTCGTGCGCGAAAACCTCCGCTTCTTTGGCGCCCCGCACGCAGCACTTCTTTATATCCCGCCAATGGGCGATCGCATTCGTGCTGCCTTCGATCAGGGCACTTATGCAGAAAACTTCCTGCTTTCCCTACGAGCCCACGGCTATAACGGAACCCCGCTGGGCATGATTTCGCTCATGGCACCGACCACCCGCGAGTTCCTCGGCATTGATGAGGAGCAGAAGATGGTCGTCGCCATCGCCTTCGGTAAGGCGGACGAAGACAGCCCCGTGTTCAACGTAGAGCCGGGCCGCGCCGATCTTTCTGAGACGGTCACCCTGCACGGCATCGATTTGGACATCTAAGGCCAAATTACAGAAAGCGCCCTGCTCTCCCATTCGAGGAAGAGCAGGGCGCAAGTTTTTCTGGCTCGTGTAAAGCCTTTGGCTTTACACGTCCAGGAAGCGAACGTCCTTCGCGCGGCGGGTAATGAAGGAACGGCGAGCCGAGACATCGTCACCCATCAGGATGGAGAAGAGCTCGTCGGCGCGTTGTGCGTCTTCCAGATCCACGCGGCGCAGGATACGGGTGGTTGGGTCGAGTGTGGTCTCCCACAGCTCGGATGCGTTCATCTCACCCAGGCCCTTGTAGCGCTGGATGCCATCGTCCTTGTTGATCTTGCGATTAGCTTCGAGGCCTTCTGCCAGCAGCTTGTCGCGCTCGGCGTCGGAGAAGGCATAGCCCGGCTGGCCCTTTGCCCACTTGAGCTTGTACAGCGGCGGATTAGCCAGGTAGACGTGGCCATCCTCAACCAGCTGCGGCATGAAGCGGAAGAGCAGGGTCAACAGCAACGTCGCGATGTGCTGGCCGTCAACGTCAGCGTCGGCCATCAGCACGATCTTGTTGTAGCGCAGCTTGGAGATGTCGAATTCTTCGTGGATACCGGTGCCCAAAGCGGTGATGATCGCCTGGACCTCGGCGTTTTTTAGAACCTTATCCATGCGTGCCTTCTCCACGTTCAGGATCTTGCCGCGCAGCGGCAGGATTGCCTGGAACATGGAGTCACGGCCGGCCTTTGCGGAGCCGCCTGCGGAGTCACCCTCCACGATGTAAAGCTCGGAGATCTTCGGATCCTTAGAACGGCAATCGGCAAGCTTGCCGGGCAGGCCGCCCAAGTCGGTGGCGGACTTACGGCGCACCATCTCGCGGGCCTTACGCGCTGCGACGCGTGCGTGCGCGGAGGAAACGGCCTTGTTGATAATCGCTTTTGCCTCTGCCGGGTTGGCATCGAACCAGTCGTTGACGTGCTCGTTGACGGCGCGCTGGACGAAGCCCTTAATCTCAGAGTTGCCGAGCTTGGTCTTGGTCTGGCCCTCGAACTGTGGGTCACTGACCTTGACGGAAATGACGGCAGAAAGACCCTCACGGCAGTCATCGCCGGAGAGGTTGCCGTCCTTCTCCTTGACCAGCTTGTGCTCCTTGGCGTAGCGGTTCATCAAGGAGGTCAGCGCTGCACGGAAGCCCTCTTCGTGGGTACCACCCTCATGGGTGTTGATGGTGTTGGCGAAGGTGTGGACGGACTCCTTATAGCCCTGGTTCCACTGCAGAGCGACCTCGACTTCGTGATCCTCGCCCTTGACGTCGAAAGCGACGATGGTGGGGTGGATGGCGGTCTTGGTCTTGTTGAGGTGCTTGACGTAGTCAATCAGGCCGTCTGGGTAGTGGTAGACAACCTTCTTCTGCAGTTTCTTTGCCGGCTTGTCCTCGCTCGGGCCGTCTGCTTCGGAATCGACGTCGACGTCGTCGAAGGACTCAGCGTCCAGGGCGGTCTCGCCGGATTCGGCGTCGGCAATCGCCTCGAGCTCAAGCTGCTCCTCGGTAACGCGCTCGTCGATAAGCTCGATGGTCAGGCCCTTGTTCAGGAAGGCCATCTCCTGCAGGCGACGTGCGATGGTCTGGTAGTCATAATCCGTGGTCTCGAAGATCTCTGGATCGGCCCAGAAACGGATCGTGGTACCGGTACCGCGCGCATTGCCGCCTTCGACCAGCTCATCTGGGATGGCGTTAGAAAAGTTCTGATACCAGTGCTTGCCGTTGCGCTTGATCTCTGCCTCAACGCGAGTAGACAAAGCATTCACAACGGAGATACCGACGCCGTGCAGACCACCGGAGACTGCGTAGGAATCGGAATCGAACTTACCACCGGCGTGCAGCTGGGTCATGACAACCTGGACGGTCGGCGCACCGGAGGCGTGCATCTCCACAGGGATGCCGCGGCCATCATCGATGACCTCAACGCCGCCGTCGGCGAGCAGCTTGACGACGACCTTGGAGGCATAACCAGCCATGGCCTCATCGACCGAGTTATCCACGACCTCCCAAATCAGGTGGTGGAGACCGCGTACGCCGGTGGAACCGATGTACATACCCGGACGCTTGCGGACGGCTTCGAGGCCCTCCAGGATGGTAATGGAACTAGCACCATATGCGTGTTCTTCAGCCACGGAAACGTGTACTCCTTTTGGCTATAGCAAAATCTAAGACTTTAGCTATTCTACACGGTGTCCCCCTACTAGAGAGCACTCCACACCAGTGAGAGGGCGGAATTTAGCCCGATTTTTCGATCTGGGTTTTCTCCCGCAGTGGCTATCCGTAGGTATCTTGTGAGCCTTGTGGCTTCACCCACTGCCGGCCCTGATAATTGCGGTGTTGCTTGGGGCCTTGAATACGCAGTTCAACGATGACGTCGGGCCCGAGGCGGTCCGCGATCTTGCGCAAGATCTGGCGTTGCAGATAACGCAGCTCGGTGGCCCACACGGAGGCGTCGCAAGAAATATAGACGACCTTGTCCTTAATTCGCTCGGGCTTCGTGTGCGCGGCGATGCGCTCGCCCACCAGGTTGGTCCAATTGCCCATGACCCAACCATCAGCAAGCTCGTTTTCCCAACCGCGGCGGACAATCTCCTTGTTCAGCGTGGCACCGAGACTGGGGATATCCAGGCTGCGACGCTGCCTCCTGCCATCGGGGCCGGTGGGCCTGCCCACGCGGTATTTCTTCGCTGGTGCATCGTGACTGATCTTCATCTTCGGCGCTGGCTTATCCAGTTTGGGAGCGTTCTTGGAATTTGAACGCACACGATCAAAGAAATCCTGAATAGGATCAGTCATCGTCGCTCACCTTTGCAATTTCAGAAATTCGCCCCTGTTGAGTATCCCGGACGGAGACTTCATAGCGAACGATGGGCTCTAAGTTGCCGGGCAGGTCCTTGTCCACGGCGGCGGTGATCAGCACTTGCTCGGCTTCGGTAGCCAGGTGCACGAGCTTCTCCCGGCGCTTGGCGTCGAGTTCGGCGAAAACATCGTCGAGAATCAAAATCGGATCAGTGCCTTCCTCGCGCAAGAGGTTGAACTCGGCAAGGCGCAAAGAAATGGCATATGACCAGGTCTCACCGTGACTAGCAAAGCCTTTTGCCGGCTGCGTTCCGAGGTTGAGCACGAGATCATCGCGGTGCGGGCCCACCAGGGAGATGCCGCGCTCGATCTCGCGCTGCCGCTTAGCGGCAAGCTCGGTGAGCATCACGGCTTCCAGTACGTCGCGGTCAGAGACGTCGATCGTAGATTTGTACTCGATGTGGGCTGGCCGCGATTCCGGGGCCAGGCCTGAATAGGCGGATGGGATCAACTCGCTTAAGGCGTCGACAAGCGCGAGGCGTGCCTGAATCACCTGCGCGCCTAGATGTGCCAGCTGGGCGTCCCATACATCCAACGTGGCCAAAGCCGAGGCACCATCGGCGTCATCGTAGCCGCGGCGCAGGCTTGACGACGCCGACTTTAAAAGCGCATTGCGTTGCTTTAAGACCTTGTCATAATCCGCCTTTACCCCAGCTAAGCGCGGGGTACGTGAGGCGATGATGGCATCCATGTAGGTGCGCCGCTCAGCCGGCTCACCACGCACGAGCGCGAGATCCTCAGGCGAGAACAACACGCTTTTGACCACGCCCAATAACTCGCGCGGGCTTTTCAGCCGCGTGCGATTGATCTGGGCTTGGTTAGCCGCGTGCGGTTTGATGAGCAGATGCGCGGTAAGCTCGCGGCCCTGATTGACGGCAGTGGTGGAGATTCTGGCATTAGCGGCACTTTGACGTACCAACGGCGCGTCGTGGCTAACACGGTGCGAGGACAGGTGGGCTACGTACCCGATCGCCTCGACGATGTTGGTCTTGCCAAAACCGTTGCGTCCGACGAACAAAGTGATCCCCGGGCCGAGCTCAATATGCAGCTCAGGCCACGAGCGAAAATCCCGGACGTCGAGTTCGCGAATGAACATTAACCTGGCAGACGGACCGGCATCAGAAGGTAGGTGAAATTGGTCTCGGGGGTTGGGAAGACTCCATCCTCATCTGCCATCGGCATCTCCTCTGGCTCCGGAATCATAATTGCTGGGCGGGAAGGCTCAGTGAATCCGAAGACCACGCGGTCAGTGTGGACCACTGCCAGGCCATCCTTGAGGTAGCCCGGGTTAAAGGCGATGGTGAATTCATCGCGGCCGGTAAATGCACAAGGCAAAGTCTCGTCTGCCTTACCGGAATCCGCGCCAGCGGCCAGGGTGACCTGACCTTCAGAAAAGTCCATGCGGATCTGGGCGTTGCGATCAGTCAGCAGGGAAACGCGGCGGATGGCTTCCTGCAGCGGAGCAACTTCGATGCTGGCCATCGCGGTATGCGTCTTAGGCAGCAGCGGAGAGACGTTTGGGAAGTCTGCATCCAGCATGCGGGTGGTGGTCTCACGGTTATCCGCGTGCAGACCAAACAGGCCCTCTGCGCCAATGTTTTCGCCGGTGCCTACCGCGATCTCCACTGGGATGTTGAGGTGAGTATCAAGGGAGCGGCCGGTGTCTTGCAAGGTCTTCGCAGGAACTAGCAGCTTTGCCTTTACGTCAGGGGATACCGGATCCCACTCGAAGGTGCGCATAGCCAAGCGGAAACGGTCGGTAGCAGTCATTTCAACGTGGGAACCGTTGATTTCCATATGCACGCCGGTCAGCATCGGCAGAGTGTCATCCTTGCCGGCAGCGGATGCGACCTGGCTGATGGCCTCAACGAAAAGCTGTGGGTTGATGGTGCCGGTGACCTCCGGCAGAACCGGCAGCTGCGGGTAATCATCGAGTGGAATGATGGGCAGCTCGAAGCGGGAGGAACCGCAGGTGAGCAGGACCTTGGAATCCTGCTGGGTCATCTCAACTTCCTTGTTCGGAAGGGTAGCAACGATGTCTGCGAGCAGCTTACCGGCGACGGCGATGCGGCCTGGTTCGTCGATCATTGCCGCGATGCGTACGCGAGTAGAAACTTCGTAGTCGAAGCCGGTGAATTCCAAACCATTGTCATCGGCGGTGATAAGCATCGCGCGAAGAACAGGCTGCGTCACCTTGGAAGGCAAACTACGGGCTACCCAAGCAACTGCGTTGGCCAGATCATCTTTGGCAACACGAAATGACACAGATTGGTCCATGGTCTCGATGAGCTCCTTGCTGGGTTCTAGCTGGGTTGATTTTTGTAAGTAACAAAAGCTGTTTCCAACTTACCGCATAGGCGCCGTGCGACAGACTTTTGTAATTCACTCGCGGCCTGGCGCCTCGGGCCGAGGCGAGGGCGAGAATTACACACATCCCCTTTTTACTTAAGGGATCAGGAAAAATAGTTAGTAGTAGTAATAACCGTTGTGGGATCTGTGGATAACGTCCTAAACGACAAGGTGGTGGGCCCGATCCGCGCTGTGATCGTGGCTGTGGGATCAGTGTGATCAAATTACATAAATTGTGAGTAACTAGAGGGGTGCCGGTTTTATCCACAATCTATCCCCAGGATTGTGGAATTTGATCACAGCATTGATCACAAGCTCCTGATCAGGGCGAATGCTTTGTGAAAAACAAAAATGTGTCGAAGATCTATGAATTACAACAATGAAATTACACAGATGTGAATAACGCTGTGGATAAAAATAACCCGCCACCTAAGTGCAGGTGGCGGGTTATATTTCTAGCTGCAGAAAGCGTTTTAAGAACGGCTGTGGTTCTTGATCCTTTGCGTCAGCGCCTGGATCTCATCGTAGGTATTGCGGTTTTCTGTCATTTCCTTACGGATCTTGCGATCGGCATAAATGACAGTCGTATGATCCTTGCCTCCGAACTGATCACCAATCTTCGGCAAGGAAAGCTCAGTCAGCTCGCGGCAGAGATACATAGCCAACTGGCGGGCATGAGCGACGGCGCGCTTCTTGCCCGCACCACGCAGGGTCTCGACGTCGATGTCGAAGAACTCTGCTGTTACTTCCATGATCGCGGTTGCCGTAATTTCACGTCCCGCTGCATCGGGCGCGAGATCGTGCAATGCGATCTCCGCCATCTCTAAGCTGATCGGTTCGTTAACCAAAGAGGAATAAGCAGAAACGCGAATCAGCGCGCCTTCAAGCTCGCGAATAGAAGACTCGAAGCGCGAAGCGATGAGCTCTAGAACAGATCGATCTACTTCGGTGCCGTCCGCAGCTGCCTTCTTCATCAAGATGGCTATGCGGGTCTCGAGATCTGGCGGCTGAATATCCGTGATCAAACCACCTTCGAAGCGAGTTCGCAGGCGATCCTCCAGGGTGGTCAGCTGCTTCGGCGGACGGTCAGAAGATAAGATGATTTGCTTATTGGCTTGATGCAGTGCATTAAAGGTATGGAAGAACTCCTCCTGAGTCGATTCCTTACCCTCCAAGAACTGAATGTCATCAACCATCAAGATGTCCAGATTGCGATAACGCCGCTTGAAGGACTCCTGGCGGTCATCGCGCAAAGAATTGATGTAGTCGTTAGTAAATTCCTCGGATGAAACGTACTTCACGCGCAGCCCCGGATGCAGAACCTGCGCGTAGTTGCCCGCGGCGTGCAACAGGTGGGTTTTGCCTAGGCCGGAGCCGCCCCAAATAAACAGTGGGTTATAAGCACGCGCTGGATTTTCCGCTACGGCCACCGCCGCGCCGTTGGCAAAGCGGTTGGAGGAACCGATAACGAAGTTTTCAAACGTGTGCTTTGGGTTCAGCGACTCTTCCCTATTGGGATCGTGCGCCGGCTGCTCACGCGGAATGCGGGCATCTGCATTGTGCTGGGGCTGGTATTGCTGCTGTTGCTGGTTGTAGTGATCAGCCAGTTCATCCAAGCTCGCCGGGGCATGGCTGGTCTGCCAAGCCTGCTGTGGCGGCTGGTACTGCTGCGGTGACGGCGCCTGCGGTGCTTGAGCCGGGGCGTCGTTAAGCGGTGCTTCTTCTTCCACCGGATTGGCCAGAGTTACAGCAAGCGTGCACGGCCTGCCCAGGTGCCGGGTAAGGGCACGCGAGATGTGTGGGCCGAGATCGGTTTCGATGACTGCCTTGGCCTTTTCATTGTGTGCTGCCAGCAGTGCGTAGCCATCCATCATCATGATGGGTCGCGCGAGCTGCAGATACAGTCGCTGCGTGTGGTTGAAGTTGGGTACCTCTGAGTTGGGTTTCTCAGATTGGGCGAGCAGATCTTCTACTACTGCTCGCCAGTTGGCGTTAAGTACCGCTTGTTGATCAGTCAACGCGCCTACCTTGTGCGGCCTTCCCAGAAGATGGCCATAGTTCGGACGGAGAAAAATTTACAGTGAATTTCACGGACGTATCCACATCGAAAATTGCGGCACGACCTTGATCTCCACAGAGTTATCCACAGATGTGGAACAAATGTTTATCCACAGCCTAGTCGATGGCTGTGGATAACTATCAATCGGGTACTTTAGGCTATTTACCTGCTGGAATACAAAAAGTCTAAAGCTGAGATTTAGAGTTATTCACACCTTGTGGACGGCTGTGGAATTCGATTCTTTAGTTTTACCGTCGAGTTAGCGGGGCTGTCTAACGCTTTTCGGCACATGCATGGCGTGAACTTAAAATGCAAGCCGCCACATGTGCTCTGACCCCGCAAAGTAGCCTTTTAGCTGCAGATAAAAACATCTTTGTAATTTTGGGTACACCCGGGTGTCGATTTGTTCAAGGCTGCATTCGTCACGTAATCTGTCATGGTCTATCGCAACAGAAGACGTTGCGCGTGAGTGCGAACCCACTCCCAAGGGTTGCTAACTACTCACATATCCATTCATCAGTGGAGCTGGGGGAATGACTTTCCCTGGGCTCCGCGCACAACTTCAAGGAGATAATCGTGGCAAAGGGTAAGCGTACCTTCCAGCCCAACAACCGTCGTCGCGCTCGTAAGCACGGCTTCCGCACCCGCATGAGCACCCGTGCAGGTCGCGCTATCGTCGCAGCTCGTCGTAAGAAGGGCCGCGCAAAGCTGTCGGCATAATCGTGCTTCCAGCCCAGCATAAGCTCACCTCGCCAGCGGAATTCCGCAGGACGATCAAGGGTGGCAAGCGGGCCGGTACACGTACGGTTGTTGTGCACTTTCGTAACAACACCAGCCAAGACACCAAATTCGATATTGCGGCCGCCGGCCCAAGGTTCGGATTGGTTGTTTCAAAAGCCGTCGGGAATGCAGTGGTTCGCCACCGCACCTCCCGGCGGCTTCGGCATGTGTGCAGGTCCCTCTTTCCGGATCTCCCACCGACCGCAGATCTGGTTATCCGTGCGCTTCCCGCAAGCGCCACAGCGAGCAGTGAGCAATTAGAAAAAGACATCCGCAAGGCTCTGCGTAAATGCGGTATGTAAATTCTTCCGGTGCCGAAATCCCGGAAGCTAAGGGTGTGGCAAAACCGATGGTAAAAGCGGTGCGCTTCTACCAAAAGTATTTCTCACCCCTTAAGATGGTTTCCACCTGTCGTTTTGAACCGACTTGCAGTGCCTACGCCCTCGAAGCACTCTCCGTTCATGGAGCTTTCAAAGGCGCCGGCATGGCCATCGCTAGGGTTTGCAAATGCGGCCCTTGGCATCCGGGCGGGTTTGATCCCGTACCCGGCACGAACAACAACTGAGGACTATCCTTGCTTAATATCATTTATTGGCCGATCTCGGCCGTCTTGTGGTTCTGGCACTGGCTTTTGAGCTTCGTGATGGATCCTTCTTTGGGTATCACGTGGATTCTCTCGATTGTCCTGCTGACGTGGACGCTCAAGGCCATCATGGTCAAGCCGACCATCACCCAGCTGCGCTCATCCCGCAAGATGCAGGAGATCCAGCCGCAAATCCAGGAGCTGCGTACCAAGTACGCGAATGACCAAACCAAGGCTGCGCAAGAGATGCAGCGCATCTACAAGGAATCTGGCGTTCGCCCGATGGCAGGCTGCCTGCCGATTTTCGCTCAGATTCCAATGTTTATTGGTCTGTTCCATGTTCTGCGCGCCTTCGACCGCACCATTCAGACTGTGGGTGGCTTCGGTCACCCAGCTGATGAGCCAATGTCGGTGGAGGCTAACGCGAACACTGCGAACTACATCTTCAAGCCGGAATTGGTGCAGCAGTTCCTGGACGCCAAGATCTTTGGCGTTCCGCTGATTACCAACTTGCGCGTGAACTCGCCGATTCTGGATCAGCAGGGCATCACGACGTCGCAGGCAGCGGTCATCATCGTTCCGTTGATTGCCATCATTGCGGTTTTGACCCACTTCAATGCCCGTGTGTCGCTCAACCGCCAGGAGGCACGCCGTGCTTCCGGTAAGACTCCGACCCCGCAGGGCCAGAACGCTGAGATGATGCAGCAGCAGATGGCAATCATGAACAAGATGATGCTGTGGGTCATGCCAGGCATGCTGGTCTTCTCCGGTGCTATTTGGCCTATTGGCTTGCTGTTCTACATGTTGGCTAACACCGTCTGGACCTTCTTCCAGACTCGCATCGTGTACAAGAAGATGGACGAGGAAGAGGAGCGAGAGGCAGCTGCCAAGGCAGAACTCAAGCGCACTTCCGCACCGAAGCCAGGTGTGCGCAAGAAGGACAACCGCACCAAGAAACAGCGTAAAAACAACAACTAAAACAGGAGTTTCTAGTGTCCGATTTGGACCCGTCTGAAGTATTTGGCTCCCGTCTGCCACTCGCGCAGGCTTACCACGATTCGCTCGCTACAGACGGGTCCATTCGTGGTTTTATAGGCCCGCGCGAAGTCCCGCGCCTGTGGGAGCGCCATCTTCTCAACTGTGCCGTGATCGGCGATGTTATGCCGGAAGGAGCCCGCGTAATCGACGTCGGCAGTGGCGCAGGCCTCCCAGGCATCCCGTTGGCCATTGCGCGCCCAGATCTTGATATCACCCTGATCGAGCCGCTCCTAAAGCGCTCTAATTACCTGTCTGAGGTCAAGGAGCTGCTGGGCCTAGATAACGTCACCATCATCCGCGGCCGCGCCGAAGTAGGCCCCGTGAAAAAGGCCGTGAAGGGTGCAGACATCGTGACCTCTCGCGCCGTCGCGCCCTTGGGCAAGCTTGCCAAGTGGTCGCTGCCATTGGTCAAGGTGGGCGGCGAGATGATCGCTTTGAAGGGCGAGTCCGTGTATGAGGAGCTGGAGCGCGACGCAGCTGAGCTAAAGCGTGCTGGCGCAGGTAAAGCCGAGGTCACCACCATCAAGGGCACGACTATCATCCGTGTCCCCCGCGTGAACTAAAGTAGACGGCATGACTAATCCACGTCTTATCACCATCGCGAACCAGAAAGGCGGCGTCGGCAAGACCACGTCGGCTGTCAATCTAGCCGCGGCGCTCGCTGAGGCCGGCAAAAAAGTGTTGGTGATCGACCTGGACCCGCAGGGCAATGCCTCAACTGCGGTGGGCGCTGCCCATACCTCGGGCACTGATTCGAGCTACGAGGTCTTGCTGGGAGACCGCACTGCGGAGCAAGCAATGCAGCCGTCTCCTTCTAGCGCCAATCTCTTCTGTATTCCCGCCACCATTGATCTGGCTGGCGCGGAGATCGAAATGGTCTCGCTGGTACGCCGTGAGTTCCGCCTTTATGACGCACTCCATAACGGCTTCCTTGAAGAGCACGGCTTCGAGTACGTCTTCATTGATTGCCCGCCTTCGCTGGGCCTTTTGACCATCAATGCCATGACCTGTGCCGAAGAGGTCATCATTCCTATCCAGTGCGAGTACTACGCACTGGAGGGCGTGGGCCAGCTGCTTGGCAACATCTCCATGATTCGTGAGCACCTCAACGAGGAACTACATATTTCCGCCGTTTTGCTCACCATGTATGACGCCCGCACCAAATTGGCAGAGCAAGTTGCCCATGAAGTGCGCGAACAATTCGGCGCCGTAGTTCTTGGTAATGTAATTCCGCGTTCGGTGCGCGTGTCTGAGGCGCCGGGTTACGGCAAGACTGTTATCTCCTATGATCCTTCTTCCACCGGTGCTAGGGCTTATTCGGCGGCGGCCCGCGAGCTCGATTCGCGCGGTGACTACCGCCCGCACCCCACCACTGGCGCCATCGGCGTTAGCCCAGAGATTTTCGCTGAATTGGAAGGATAAGTTTTAGCATGACGGAACAAAAGCAAGGTGGCCTCGGCAAGGGTCTTGCAGCACTTATCCCTTCTGGCCCCGATGCCCCATCCCGCAAGCCGCGCCTTGGTAACGATGCAGCAGATATCATCCTTGGCGCTGCTACCGGCGGTCCAACTGGTGATAAGCCCCGCGTGAAGGGCGCGCCAACCATTCCACAGGGCGCTAATAAGAAGCGTCAGGCAAAGCCTTCCGTGATCGGCGCTACCTACCGTGAGATCGCGGTCGGTGACATCATCCCTAACCCAAAGCAGCCGCGTACCGTCTTCGACGAAGAAGGCCTCGCAGAACTCGTTCACTCCATCAAGGAGTTCGGCCTGCTCCAGCCGGTCGTCGTGCGCCCGGCAGATGAGGGCGGCTTTGAGCTCATCATGGGTGAACGTCGTTGGCGAGCTTCCTCCAAGGCGGGGCTTGCCACCATTCCGGCCATCGTCCGCGATACCAAGGATGACAACCTCCTGCGCGATGCCTTGCTGGAGAACATCCACCGCGTGCAGCTTAATCCATTGGAAGAGGCACACGCCTACCAGCAGTTGCTGGAGGAATTCGGCGTCACCCAGAACGAGCTGGCTGACCGCCTCGGCCGTTCCCGCCCGCAGGTGACCAACATGATTCGCCTACTCAAGCTCCCGGTGAACGTGCAAAAGCGCGTCGCTGCTGGCACCTTATCCGGCGGCCATGCGCGTGCCCTGCTGGGCCTGCCCGATGCTGAGGCCATGGAGCTCATCGCCAACCGCATCATCGCAGAAGGCCTGTCCGTCCGTGCCACCGAGGAAGCGGTTACGCTGTACAAGAGGGGCGATAAGCCACAGGAGAAGAAGCCTGCTGCCCCGCAGCCACAGTACTTCACCGATTCCGCAGAGCGCCTGTCTGACCGCTTCGACACCAAGGTCACCGTCACCATGGGCAAGCGCAAGGGCAAGATGGTCGTCGAATTTGGCGATCAGGAAGATTTCGAGCGCATCCTTGGTCTCATCGAGGGCAAGTAATGCTCGTCGAGTCAGTCAAGGAAGGGGTAGAAATCAACCCCTTGGCGGCTCGTTCCATCTTTTGGGAGCTTGATACTGAGGTAACTGATCCCGCCTTCGAGAAAGAGGCGTGGATTTCCGCTGTGCTCCTAAGCGCCGGCGACTGTGGCCTAACGGTGGGCAACGAGGCTACGGTCTTCTTCTGCCCCGCTGATTATGCCCCTGGGGCGTCCAAGCTGCCTACCGCTCCCGTGAGCCAGGACGCAGCTTTGCTGTCCTCATTGTTTGTGAAATCCCATCGCGCGGCACGTGGCTTGGAAGCGGTGCTTCTCGACGCCGCGATTATGAACCTTTCCTCGCGTGAGTTCAGCGCGGTAGAAGCCTTTGGCTACCGCGACGCAAAAGAGGCAGAGTTTCTATTACGCGAAAAACCCGCCTTCATCGGGCTTCTGTCAGTAGAAACCTTAGAATCGGCGGGTTTTATGGTGGTCCAAGACCACCCCGTTACTCCACGGCTGCGCCTGGATCTCCCACCAGCCTTCGACCTACTCTCGGCCGCTGCGGTAGAAGATCTGCTAGCAAAAGCTTTGGCTTAAGCCTCCTCGGCGCGCAGCAGCTCCGAGAACTTATAGGTGCCGGTGACAGCATCGTCATCATCGAGCAGGTAGAGGCGCTTTACAGAAACCACGATTGCTTCTGCAATATCATCGCGCTTGGCCGACGTAGTAAGCACTTCTACGTCACCAGGGTTGGTGAGATAGCCCAAGACAACCTGGACTACTGGCATCTGCGTCAGACGCAAAAGATCCCAGGTGCGGCCGTGGTTCCAGCAGTTCTGCAGTGGCGTGCGAGCCACGATCTCGCGCTGGATGAAACCAGAAAGAGTCTCACCAATGAGCGAGGAGCTGCCGATCTCCGAACCAAAGTAGAAGGTGGCAATGCCATTGGCCTTCTCGTTTGGATAGCGGTCACAAGCCAAAGAGATAACCAGATCGGCGTCGAAGGCGTTTGCCAGATCCGCACGGTCCTTGACAGAAGGATTATCGGTACGTGGACGCGAGATGATGGTTTCCATGCCCGCTGCAATCATGCGTCCGGCCACGCGCTCTGCCAAGTCCCACAGAAGCTCTTCTTCGGTGACGTCACCAAAGCGGCCCTTGACCTTGATGCCCTTCTCGGCACCGCCTAAGGCAGGGTCGATGACCACGCGCTTGCCTGCAAGCTGTGGGCCGGCGTTGCGGACACGCTCGCGCTCTTGGATGTTGTGTGCGGAACCGCCGGTGATGCGGCGGCCCAGCAGATTAAGAGCGTTGATCGTGGTCGGACCACACACACCGTCTTTCTGGAGACCGCTGTTGAGCTGGTATTCCATGAGTGCGGCGTGAGTATCGGGACCGAAGTGGCCGTCCACTCGGTTCTGGTAGAAACCGAGTTCTTGAAGTTGCTGCTGAAGTTGTGCGACATCGTCGCCAACTAAAACGTTGCCCGGCTCGTACGTGAGTACGCGCGCGCCCAAGCTATAAGAAGCCTGGCGCAGCTCACGAAGGGTAAGGTCATCGATTACGCCGGTGGGCACAATGCCGCGGGACTGCTGAAAGGCCTTGATGACCTCAGAGAGTTCGGCGTCGAATACTTTTTCCGTCTCGGAATACTTTTGTTGCTTCCAATCGGACAGTGCGCCCCGGTAATCCTTCATGAGGCCGAGACGGGCGAGGGTTGCACGTGCTTCGGCGACGCGGACACTTTGGTCACCGACCTGCAAAACGCGATTCACACCTACCCCTTTTCTCGTGTTAAAACTGTGCGCCCTGTGACGCATGTGAATAAGGCTACCAGTTAGAGCTGCTTTTGAATTTGTGCCACGATGTCTGACTTGGAACGCAGGCCGACAAATTCGTCGACCTTCTCGCCGTTGCGGAAGATCAGCACAGAAGGAATCGACATGATCTGGAACATGCCGCCCAGAGTGCGCTCTTCGTCGACATTAACCTTTACGACGGAAACATCCTCGCCCAACTCGCTGGCAACTTCATCCAAAATCGGGGAAAGCTTCTTGCATGGACCGCACCATTCAGCCCAGAAGTCCACGACGACAGGCTTGGAAGCCGAAGCCTCAACGACGTCAGTACGGAAGGTATCCGTGGTTACGCTTTTTACGTTGCTCATGATTATTAAACGCTTTCTGCGAGGAAGTGTTCCGCATCGATTGCTGCGCGGCAGCCGGAGCCTGCCGCGGTAATAGCCTGCTGGTAATGGTCATCAACCAAGTCGCCGCAGGCGAAGACGCCCGGCAGGTTGGTCTTGGTGGAAGGCTGCTCAACGACGACGTAGCCGCCCTCGTTGAGCTCAACCTGGCCTTCCAGGAAGGCGGAGCGTGGATCGTGGCCGATGGCAACGAACATCGCGGTGACGTCCAGTGTGGAGACCTCACCGGTGATGGCGTCCTTGATCTCCAGGCCGGCAACCTTGCCCTCACCCTCGAGAACGCGCTCTACGGTCTTGTTGGTAGCCCACTTGATCTGTGGATTGGCCTTTGCACGCTCCAGCATGATCTTGGAAGCTCGGAAGTTCTCGGAGCGGTGAATGATGGTTACGGTCTCTGCGAACTTGGTGAGGAAGGTTGCCTCTTCCATTGCAGAGTCACCACCGCCAACGACGGCGATGTTGTGGCCCTTGAAGAAGAAGCCGTCACAGGTAGCGCAGGCAGAAACGCCGCGGCCAGCCAGCTCGGCCTCACCCGGGATGCCCAGGTAACGCGGTGCTGCGCCGGTGGCAAGAATGACGGTTCGAGCTTCGAAGACCTCGTCTCCAACGTGCAGCTTCTTGATATCCCCTGCCAGCTCGACAGAGTCAACAACTTCCATGCGCAGGTCCGCGCCGAAGCGGATGGCCTGGGAACGCATTTCTTCCATGAGCTCTGGGCCCATGATGCCCTTCTGGAAGCCTGGGTAGTTCTCCACCTCGGTGGTGTTCATGAGTTCGCCGCCGTACTCGAAGCCTTCGAAGACGATCGGCTTCAGTTCAGCGCGTGCGGCGTAAAGCGCCGCGGTGTAACCGGCAGGGCCGGAGCCTACGATGGCGACATCGTGGACGGTCATTAAAAACTCCCTTGCAATGTTTTGCTGGATTAACCCCACAAATCCTACCCGCGCCATGGTTAAATTCGGGTATCAGAAACGGGGTTGATGCTTAAACGTGACCTGTCCTGCAACGCTAAATATCGCAAGCTTATTTCCTTATTTAGGCCATGGCCTTGCGTAACACGCTACGTGCGCGGGCTCTTCGGGATTTGATAGTACCTGGCGCTACTCCCTGCGCTGCGGCGACTTCGGCGATGCCATAGCCTTCAATGTCGGTCCAATACAGGGCGTCGCGCTGGTCTTGGCGCAGCAGCTCTAGGGCTTCGCGGACTGCCAGTTTGTCATCCAAGAACTCGTTCGGGTTATGTGCAAGCAGATGGTTGCGGTCATCATCGATGAAGTCCACATCGAGAGAAGAATTTTGCTGGTTGGAGCGATGCTTAACGTAGTCATAACCACAATTCATGACCAGTCGATGCAGCCAAGTAGAAAGCGCTGACTTGCGCCGGTACTTGTGCAGATTGCAGCTGGCGCGAAGCAGGGCTTCCTGGACGACGTCCTGCGCATCGGTGTCGTTGTGCGTATAACGGCGCGCCACAGTTGTAAGGCGGGCGCGGTGCCTTTCTACTATGACGGAAAAGGCTTTGTTATCCCCCTCGATGAAAGCCTCAACCAATTCATGATCACTGCGTTCAGACATGTAGATTCCCCCCGGATCAACAAGTATGTGAACCTGTTTTAACCGAGGGGAATCTAGTCGCGCTAGCGAACTGTGTCTTTCCTATTGACCACTTTTGACCCGCAGCGTGCGGCGCAAGTGATCCTGGCATTCGAGCAGCACGCGGCGCAGGGCACGTGGGCGCTCAATGCGCAGGAACTCGTCTGTCGCGGCGTCTGCCATAGGCAGCTCTGGGTAGAGCCCACGGACGAGACGGTTCGCGATTTCGATCGGATGCTCCTGCCAGATCTTGTCCAAGACCGTGAAGAACTCTTCGGCGAAAGGCTCGGTGAGCTGCTTCGAACGTGGCGCGTTGAAAGCGGCAAGCAGGGAATCGACCTCGGCATTCGAGTAAGCGCCAGGTCGCAGGACCATATCAAAGACCTCGTGCTTGTCCCCTGGGAAGGAACGGGATACGCCGAGGTACGCCGCTGCACCGGTCAGCGTGTTATCGCGCTGCTTTTCTGCTTCCAGCTCCTCCTTCGTCACTGCCTCACGGGCTGCGAGCGCACGCAGCGCGGCCCAGCGAATATCGGGATCCGTGGCGTCGTCAAGCACTGCACGCAGGCGCTCGTTGGTGTCCTCCGGGCTGTCACCGAGCGCCGCGATGGCCGCGCGCGTGAGCAGCAGGTGGGTATCGGTACCTTTTTCTGCGTCTTGCAGCAGCTGCCAAATGTGGTTGGCAAAGTCGGGTGATTCCGGCAGATAATGGCTAACGGCGTATTGCGCATTGTTCAGGGCCGTGGCTAGCAGTGACGGCGACTCCCCTACTGCGTGCCGCAGTACGGTATCGACGTAGTTTTGAGCCGGCCATTCGCCATCGCGCGTGAGGTTCCACAGGGAGGTCCAGATGACGGCGCGGGAAAGCTCATCCTCAATCGCAGAGAGCTTGTCTTGGATGGTGGCAAGTGAGGTTTCGTCGAAGCGCACCTTGGCATAGGTGTGGTCGCCATCGTTAAGCAGTAGCAATGCGGGCGCTGCCAGGCCAGAGGCGGCATCGACAATCGTGCGCGGGCCGGCGACATCGACGTCGAGGACCCCGTACTTGTTGAGATCGGCGTCGAAAAGCGCGGCGTTGAGGCGGTGCGGGCGTGTCTCATCCTCGGCCTCGGCGAGCACGGCCAACTTCGTGATCTTTTCTCCTTCTACGTGCAGCTGCGGGGTCAGGGTATCTGGACCCCAGGTCTTGAGCCATGCTGCAGACCACGCGTCGAGATCGCGCTCGGTGTGGTTTTTCAGCCCGTCCAGGAGATCATCGAAGGTCGCAGCGCCGAAAGCATGGGCCTGGAAGTAGTCCTGCGCGCCCGCATAGAAGTTCTCACGGCCGACGTAGTGCACCAATTGCTTGAGTACGGAAGCGCCCTTGGCATAGGTGATGCCGTCGAAGTTCTGGCGCGCGGCATCCACGTCTGGGATATCGGCCTTGATGGGGTGCGTGGTGGGCAGCTGATCCTGCAGGTAAGCCCAGTTCTTGCGCTGGCCTGCGAAGTTCGCCCACGCCTCGGTGTACTCGGTGGCCTCGACGGAGGAATCCGCGCCCATGAATTCCGCGAATGACTCTTTGAGCCAGAGATCATCCCACCACTTCGGTGTCACGAGATCGCCGAACCACATGTGCGACATCTCGTGCAGGATCGTGTTGGTGCGACCCGCTTGCTGGGCACGGGTGGCCTGGGAGCGGAAGAGGTAGGTCTCGGTGAAGGTCACCAGGCCCGGGTTCTCCATCGCACCCAGGTTGTACTCCGGCACAAAGATGGAATCGTACTTGCCCCACGGATACGGGAACTTGTACGCCTGGTGGAAGAAATCCATGCCTTGTGCAGTGATTTCTAGGATCTCATCGTCGAGGTACTGTTCCATCGACGCACGTGCGAAGGCGCGCAGCTGCGCGCTTAGGGTGCCATCCGGCGCGTTCCAGGTGCGCTGCTTGGACACGTAGGGCCCAGCGGCAAAGGAGGTCAGGTAGGTAGAAAGCAGCGGAGTGGATGCGAAGGTGACGCTCACGGAATCGCCGGACTCGCTGCGGTTTTCCTCCGGCTGGTTCGAAAGCAGCTGCCAGCCTGTTGGGCCGCTCAACGTTACCGTGAAATTCGCCTTGAGATCCGGCTGATCGAAGCATGGGAAGATGCGGCGGGCGTCGGAAGGCTCAAGGTGCGAGTAAAGGTAGGTATTCCCATCGGCCTGATCCTGCATGCGGTGCAGGCCCTGTCCGGTGCGCGAATAGCGTGAGGAGCCCGCGATCTCCACGCTGATCTCCTCGCCTACCGGAAGATCGCGCAGGTAGATGCGCCCACCATCAAAGGTATTTTCCACCTCCGTGCCGTTTAGCCGCACGGAATGGACCTTTTCGCCTAAGTAGTCCACGAAGGTCTCAGGTGCGTTAGTAGTAAAGGTGATGCGGGAAGTTACCTCAAATGTCTCCGCCGAGGTAGGCGCGCTGTTGACATCAAGGTGCAAGTGATAAGCGGAAATCTGCAGCGCCGCACTGCGGGCCTGTGCTTCAGCCTGTGTGAGGTTCGCGGTTTTGCGGGAAGTCGTGTTAGCCATGTCGCTTATTTTAGGGATTGCTGTGCCCCGCGACGCCGTTTTTATCTGCTTGGTCTGATTGTTTCGGCTTGGCGGGTGCAAGGACCTTGTGGGAGAACTTTGTGGGAGAACCTTGCGGGAGAGCATTGTGGGCGCATGACTAAACCCCAACATCGACCGCACTTTGGGCGCGTTATCGGTGATGGGGTTTATGGCTGCTAGCCGGGCCAAATTTGGCCGCAAATTTCTTACTGCTTGATGGCGGAGATCTCGAGCTCGATCTTGATCTCCTCGGAGACCAGCACGCCGCCGGTCTTCAGCGGTGCGTTGAAGTCGATGCCGAAGTCGGTGCGGTTGATCTTGGTGGTTGCCTCGAAGCCGAAGCGGGTGTTGCCGAATGGATCCTCTGCCAGGCCCTCTGCCTCGACGTTCAGGGTGACCGGCTTGGTGGTGCCCTTGATGGTGAGGTCACCTGTAACGGTGCCGTTGCCAGTTTCGTCAACGTCAAAGGAGGTAGCGCTAAAGGTCAGCTCTGGGTACTGCTCGGCGCTGAAGAAGTCATCGCCTTTAACGTGTGCGTCGCGGTCCTCGTTGCCGGTGTTGATGGAAGCGGCCTTGATGGTGGCCTCCGCCTTGGAATCAGCGATGTTCTCAGCGACGGTGATGGTGCCCTCGAACTCGTCGAACTTGCCGCAGGTCTTGGTGACCATTGCGTGGCGAGCTACGAAGCCGATGGTGGAGTGTGCTGGGTCGATTGCGTAAGTGCCTGCGAACATGGTGTTCTCCTAAAAAGTTTCGCTTTTGTTGATGTGACAACATTGATTCTAGTTGTCGTCTTGAAATAGTCAACGGTTTAAGTAAAACTACTATTTTCAAAGACAAACGCCACCATGCCTAAGCAGGCATGATGGCGCTATTGAATCGTGAATAGAATTATGGCAATCCAACGACTTGCATCTCTGAGACGGCCGTCTTGCCGTCAAACATGATGAGCACGCCGTCGAAGCCCTCCTGGACCTTCTCTAATTCGATGTCCTGCTTGGAAGAGCTCAGCTTACCTTCGGCCAGCTCGGTGCCCTCCGGGTCCTGCGGATCGAAGTCGGCCATGTCGACGCCATAAATCGTGAACTTGTTTCCCGTGGCGCCGTACTGGCTCAGCTGCAGCACGTGCAACTGCGTTTTCTTCTCAAGGGTGACCAGCGCGCCTTCCTCCACGTTGACGCGGTCAGCTGTCTTGCCATCAATGAGCGCCTTCTGCGGCTTATTATCCGGAACCGTGAAGGCTTCCTTTTCCTTCAGCAACACGGGCGGCGTATTCGGGAAGCTCGTTACCGAAGTCGAAGGCTTCGACACTGGCGAGTCATCGCCCACCAGGGACATGATCCACGCCGTCAGCGCCGCCATCAACACCACGAAGACCGTGGCAAAGACGCCCAGCACAATCGCGCCCGATCCCGAGTAGCCGCGGCCGCCGAAGCCTGGGATGGCCTCTGGTTGTTCAACCTTTTCTTCCGGAACGTCGAGCTTGTGGACCTCAGGTGCTTCGCCCTCGCCTTCGAGCTCCGCGTCCTCCTTGGCGAACTCCTCAAGCTTCTGCGCGCGCTCGGCCAGTCCGTCTTCGGAATCGGCAATTTCTTGCAGCTCGCTGGAACCCGCGGCCTCGGTCAACAACGTGATCGTGGAGTTGATTCCATCGAGGTCGGTTTCTTCCGTGTTGCGCTCCAGCACAGCGGGGAAAGCCAGCTTTGCGACGCCGTCGGTACCGATCTGCACGCGGCTGCGGTTATCCAGACCCAACACCAAGCCGTTTTCGTGGGCCGTAGCGATATCAGCAACCAGCGGAGCCAGAGCACGTGCGACGGCCTTTGGATCCAGGTTGTGGTCTTCTGCAACCGTCTTCAACGGCGTGCCCTCAATCCAGTCAGCCACTACGAGGCAGCCCTGACGATAGGACAGGATCTTGATGTTTGATGCAATCGCCGAAAGATGAAGCTCGCTGAGCTTGCGGGTATTGCGGGAGATCTCAGCCGAGCGGCGGGCAGCTACCGCCGGGGTGGCCGGTGCCAGCGGAGCCTCACCAGTGGTGTCCACGAAAGTCAGAGAGACGAGCCTGCCAGAGGACTGTTCGCGGGCCTTCCAGAAGCGGGCACCGGGGACGGAGCCGTAGTCTTTCAACAAGCGGAAGCGGCCATCAGAGACCGGAGCGCCCGGCACCAGGCTCGGGCCGCGGACAATGCCAGCAGACATCGGTGGCGGAACCGGCGAGGAGTTGAATGCGTCTGCCGTGTAGACCGGCTGAATCTCTCGCACCTCCGGTTCTTCGATCTCGATGGCTTCGGCGTGCTCGATCTTGATGATCTTCGACATGCCCGGAATGCGCTGCAGCTGGCGGCCCAAGTTGATGACTTCTGGCAAGCCGGAACGCGAAAGCACGATGCCGGCCACGACCACGAATACAACGCCCAGAAACGCTACTTCGAGCAAGTAGACGATGGAAGGAATGCTGTCCGGCAAGACGCGGTTGAAGCACCAGTGGAGGGCGGTTGCTGCGAGCAAGCCAATGCCACCGGCCAGGGTGGACCAGATGACGGTGGTGCGCAGTTCGCGGCCGCCCAGGCTGCCCAGCTTGCGCTTAAGCAGGAAGCCGCCGATAACCGCACCGGAGAGGAAGCCGAAGCCGTTCGCGGTACCCAGCAGGATGACCACGCGGTCGGTGGAGTCAGCGACCATCGGAGCAAGCAGGGTCAGCGCAATCTTGGTGGCCGTAATGCCGGCGATGATGAAGGTCGGCGTCCAGGTTTCCTCACGGGCGTAGAAGACGCGCAGGTGCAACAGCACGAGCGCATAAGGAATGAGCGTGAACGCGGAGAAGCTAATAGTCAGGCCGAGCTGCTCTGCGCTCGATGCGCCATAAGCGCCGTATTGGAACAGCGCGCGGGCGATTGGAATACCGAAGCCGGTCATGAAGATGACGATCGGAATAAGAGCGATAAGCGTCAGCTTCGAACCCAGCGTGAGATCGCGCACCACGGCTTCGACATCGCCGTTCGCTGCGTTGCGCGAAAGCCGCGGCATGATGGCGGTCAGCAGCGTGACGCCGATGACGCCATAAGGCACCTGCAGCATTAGCCATGCGTTCTGATAGACCAACATCGCGCCGTGGTCGGCGTAGGAAGCCACCTGGGAAGTGACAATGTAGCCGGCCTGGGAAATGGCAACGTAGACAATAATCGCCAACGCCATTCCGCCGAACTGCTTGATGCGATGATCGATTCCCCACTTCGGGCGCAGATCGATCTTGGCCTTAACCAGATAGGGAACCAAGATGAGGCACTGGACTACCACGCCCAACGTGGTGCCCAAGCCAAGCAAGATGACGTGCTTATCTGTCACGGGGGAAGCTGCCGTCGGATCCAGCTCGCCCGGCAGCAAGCGGTACATCAACAGCACCGTAATGGAAATGACGTTGTTGATAACCGGCGCCCAAGCGCCCGGCCCGAATACATTTTTCGTATTCAGGATCGCCTGGAAGAGCGCGAATAGACCATAGAAGAGGATCTGTGGAAGCAACAGATACGCCATCGACGTGGCCTGGAAGGCATTAACTTTACTGTCTTCCGGGACCATCAATCTGGTAATCAGTGGCGCGAAAACGATCGACAAAATCGTCACCACCGCAAGTATCGACATCGCCAGGGTAAACAGCCTTCTCACGAAGGTTCTGCCGTTATCCGAGTCTTCCTTTTCGGCTCGAACCAAAACTGGAACCACCAAAGAAGTCAGCACGGCGCCCAGGACAATCTCAGTAATGAGGTTAGGGATCTGGTTTGCCGTACCGAAGGCAGTTCCGACTACTTCGCCGAGGGTTGCGCCAATGAGCATCTGACGCAGGAAGCCAGTGATGCGCGAAAATAGCGTGGCAATCGCCATGGTGCCTGTCGCGCGGACAATCGAGCTATTGGAGTCTGCCTCCTGCTCGTGGTGAGAGCCACGCAGCGTCGACTTGTCTTCTTCCGGAACGACCTGGACGGGTTCGATCCGTTTCTCCGGCACAGGTGCCGGTGGCGTCGGCGTCACGATGCGACGGCGGGAGCCATATTCATTAGTCATAAAAGGAACTAACTATCTCTTTTTCGAACTTTTCTTTTTCTACGGCCCAGCCGAAAGAGCAGGGTCAAAATGAGAGCAAGAGCGGCAATGGCGCCGACTCCGTACACGCTTACGATACCGGCACGAGTCTGAACAGCGATATTTATCGGCTCGGAGATGGTCTGCTGGTTAGGCGTGGCCAACCACAAGCTGATGTCTGTTCGGTCGACGTCCGGCATATCTGCGGTCATGGTTACCGTAATGGAACCCTTTGCTGGGATGCGCACGCGCGACGGAGTGTTGAGAGATGCGTCGTCGGACTCATAGATAAGCGAGGCGTCGACAGGCAGCGGCAGTCCATTTTCCGCCACGATGAGCAGCGGCGATGAATCCGAGACGCGGGTATAGACGTTGCCCGGTGGGATCAGCGACACCGAAGAACGCAGAGTGCGCAGCATCTCAGATTGCTTGGACAGGCGGTAATCAAAGTCCCGGGTCAGCGCCAACAGCAGGTCGCGGCGCAGCGGCAGCGTAAACCCATAGCGCGTCATTGCAATCGCCGGGTCGTTGACCATGATGTTGGTCAGCTCATCCGTATAACGCGCCTGCTGCTCCACGCGCACGATATCCGTGTCGCTGTAGGCATTTTCATCTTCATAAGGCGAGCCCAACGGGCGTTCAGTCTCCTCCAACGGCAGCTGCGTCACTGGGCGCGGCTGCACCTTGTCATGCTCGATGAGCCGCGCCGCGGTCTCGAGCACCTTCTGGCCTTTTTCCGGGCTCAGGTTATTGGGCAGCTTGGCCACCACATCTTCTTCAGTTGCCGCAATGCTTAGCGATGCCGCGCTGCTCAGCGCCTCAGCCAGCGCAGAGTTCTCTGCCTCATCGTGGCGCAGATACGGGTTGCCGTAGCCCGCCTTCGGATCCAGAAGCGCTCCCAGCGAGGCGTTGAAAGTTGCAGCTTTACCAGACCAGCCGGTGTTATCGGCCACCAGAGCCGGGCGTGAAAACTCCTGGGTGACATACCCGGCGTCGGGAAGCAGCAGCGTCGACGTCGGCTTGCCCAGCAGATCATCGAAGTGGCGGTCGATCGCCTCATTAGTCAAGAACTGATTATTAATGTGGGCTACCGCATTGATATCGGTGTTGCCCCACGGCAGCGCCATCGTGCAATCGATCTGCTTGAGGCGCTCAATCCACGCCTTCGCATCCGCGGAACCGCTGCCCTTCTCGCCGCGCTCTTCGGATTTATCCCTAAACCAAGAGTCGCGCAGGCGTTTGGGGCGCTCCGCAATTGAAGGACGCGTGGAATTGACCGTATAACCATCGGCCATGCGGTTCACCGTATCCACCAGCGCAGGATCCAAAGCCACGCAGCCCGCACCCTTTAAATCATGATCCAGGTAGGAGTCCAGCAACTTATCCAGCCGGCCGCCCTCACGCAGCTCTTCGGCCAGATGATCATCGCTCAAGATGAGGGACTCTCCCCCGGTCTCACCAGGCACGATGTTTATGTCCGCGGTGATCGGGTAGATCAGCGTCAGGGCGTGACGATTTTCCACCGGCGCATTGAAATCAAAGATCATGCGCTCCTCGGCAAAGCTATTGGCTTGCCCATCCTGGGTACCCGTCAGCGTGAAAAGCAGCGGGTAATTGCCCGGCTCCGTCATTGCGAGCGTGGGCTCCTGCCCCAAAGAAAGCGGTGCTTTGATCGTCACTTCCTTGGTATCCCCTGGGCCAATGCTGCCTGCGCTTGTCGACGCCCCGTAGTACGGGTAGGTGCCCGCCGCCAGCTCTTCCTGGGCCTGCGCAGTGGTCGAAATGGCATCGCTGCGCCGACTCGTTATCTGCAGATCCTCGATCTCTTCTTCCGTCGGATTATGGATCCGGAAGGTCGCGGACATGACTCCGTCTTCGGTTGACTCGGTGAGCATGTCGAAGTCGAGCGTGCCCGACGACGTGGTCTGCGTGGTCTGCGCCTGCGCAGGAATCGGGGCAGCCAATGCTCCCGCGAGGATCAGTGCTGCCAGCCGCTTCACCGTGGGGTCGCCTTTCCTGCGGCGGCTTCCTTTCGGGCCAGATCCGGCAGCAGATCGTGCGCGATGCGCGCCAGCTTGCGTTCATCGGCATAAGCCAGGTGCTCGATGAGCTCCGAGACCGGGATCCAGGAGACCTCGGTGACTTCTGGGTCCTCGTCGTTCAAGACGCCGTCGACAAAGCGCAGCAGGTGGTGATGCACCGTCTTGTGGATGCGCACGCCCTCAGAGACGAACCAGTAATCAATCATTCCAAGATCCGCGAAGACCTTGCCGTGAATACCCGTTTCTTCCCAGACCTCACGCTCAGCGGTGACGTTTTTGTCCTCGCCGTTTTCCACGTGCCCCTTCGGCATGGACCACAGCAGGCGGCCGCGGCGGTCGAGGCGCCCGATGAGCGCCACATAGATACGGGACAGATCTACCTGGTCCCCATCGACGGCTTCGGCGAGTCCGGACACGACAAGTCCGCCTGCGGAAGTCTCGTCACGCGTGGTCATGTGCGTGGCGGAGCTGCGCTGGGGGCGTCTTTCCGGACGGCGGCGGCGACGCCGTCTGCCCGAGCCTTGTTCGTGCTTAGTCATCCTGGTTAATCGTAGTAGACTCACACCCGTGAATTTTCAGGACACTCAGCTAAACGGCGTTGAAAAGACTCTAGCCTCGCTCAGTGGCCTCGCAGAGCAATTTCGTGTTCGCGGAAACCGGCTCTATCTAGTCGGCGGCTCTGTGCGTGACGCGTTGTTGTCGCGCCTCGGCCACGATCTTGACTTCACCACGGATGCGCGTCCCGAGGTGGTCCAGGAGATCTTGGAAGGCTGGGCCGAAAAGGTCTGGGATACCGGCATCGACTTCGGCACTGTATCGGCCGTCTATAAAGGCCAGCAGATCGAGATCACCACTTTCCGCTCCGATTCCTATGATGGGGATTCCCGTAACCCCGAGGTAGTCTTCGGCGACACCCTCGAAGGCGATCTGGTCCGCCGCGACTTCAAGGTCAACGCTATGGCCATCGAGCTCAAGGAAGATGGATTTGAGTTCCACGACCCGATGGGTGGCCTAAGCGATCTGCAAAACAAGATCCTCGATACTCCTGATAAACCGGAGATCTCTTTCCACGATGACCCGCTGCGGATGCTGCGTGCTGCGCGCTTTGCCTCGCAGCTGGAATTCCAGGTGGCAGATCGCGTCAAGGCCGCGATGGAAGAAATGGCCGGCGAGATCCGCCGTATCACCGTCGAACGCGTGCAGGTAGAGCTGGATAAGCTGATCCTGGGCAAGCGCCCGGAAACGGGCATTGACCTGCTCGTTGATACCGGAATCCTAGATCATGTTTTCCCCGAGATCCCGGCGTTGCGTATGGCGCCCGATGAGCATGCACAGCACAAGGACGTCTATGTCCACTCGCTGACCGTGCTGCGGCAGGCCATCGATCAGGAGGAAGAGCCGGACCTTATCCTGCGCTGGGCAGCCTTGCTTCACGACGTCGGCAAGCCCGATACCCGAGATACCACCAACGGCAAGGTGACCTTCCATCACCACGAGGTCGTCGGCGCGAAGCTGGTGCGCAAGCGCCTGCGCAAGTTGAAGTACCCCAAGGCCACCACCGAGGCCATCGGCCAGCTGGTCTACCTGCACATGCGCTTCCATGGCTTTGGTGAAGGCCAATGGACCGACTCCGCCGTGCGCCGCTACGTCACCGACGCGGGCGATCTCCTTCCTCGCCTGCACAAGATCGTGCGCGCCGATTGCACTACCCGCAACGAAAAGAAGGCTCGCCGCCTGCAGCGCACTTACGATCACTTGGAAGAACGCATCGCGGAGATCGCTAAGAAGGAAGATCTGGCCAAGGTGCGTCCGGATCTCGACGGCAACGAGATCATGGAGATCCTCGGCCTGCAGCCCGGGCCGGAGGTTGGCCAAGCTTGGTCTTATCTTAAGGAATTGCGCTTGGAGGAAGGCCCGCTGGGGCGCGAGGTTGCTATTGCGAAGCTGCGTCAGTGGTGGGAGTCTAGGTAAGTAATGTATGCCGATAGACTTTTCAACGCCCTAGAGCGCAACGAGCCCGCCCCCGGCCAGCTTTTGATCGCTGCACCGGGCATGCTTTCTCCTGAATTCGCTCGCTCGGTGATCTTGGTGATCGAGCACAACGACGTGATGACCTTCGGCGTCGATCTGACCAAGCGCTCCGAAGTGGCCGTGTTCAACGTGCTTCCTGAGTGGCTGCCCCTCGTGGCTAAGCCGCAGGCGCTCTACATCGGTGGCCCGATGAATCAGCAATCCGTCATAGCGCTTGGCATGACTAAGCAGGGCGTGCGCATCGAGCAGGAGCCACAGCTCAATAAGCTTGCCCCGCGCCTGGTGCACGTGGATCTGCGTGCCGAGCCCGAGGAGATCGCTGAGCTTGTCGACGGCGCGCGTTTCTTCGCCGGCTACGCGGAGTGGGGCCCTGGCCAATTATCGGAAGAAATTGATCGCGGCGACTGGTATGTTGCTCCGGCGCTTGCGCAAGACGTGCTCACTCCCGGTGCCGCTGACCTGTGGGGCGATGTTATGAAGCGTCAGCCTATGCCGCTGCCTTTGTATTCCACATACCCGGCGAATATTAATGACAACTAATGATCTAGTATTTGCGCATGCGTGAGGAGATTCTTAAAGGTCTGAAAGATACTGCGCCGGTAGCCTTAGGACTCGTACCGCTTGGACTCGCGTTCGGAATCCTGATTGTGCAAACCGGCTACGACTGGTGGTGGGCTCCCATCTTTTCCACCGTTATTTATGCGGGTTCGATGGAGTTCCTCGCCATCAATATGGTTACGGCAGGCACTAGTGCAATTGCCTCGTTGGTCACTGGTTTCATGGTTAACTTCCGCCATATTTTCTACGGGCTTACATTCCCACGAGATAACATCCACAGTCGTCTGGGCCGCGCCTATGCCACTTATGCGCTAACCGACGAAGCCTATGCCATCGTTTCCTCCAAGCCCAAGGATGAGGAAGTTAGCGGCCCACACATCCTTACTATTCAGGGCCTGATTCAGTCCTCCTGGGTGTGCAGCGGAATCGTTGGCGCTCTTGCCGGCCAGGTTATCCCCGCGGATATCAAGGGCCTCGAATTCGCCCTCGTGGCGCTCTTCGTCGTCCTGACCATGGATGCCTTCCAAAACAACAAGGATTACTCTCTGCCGCTTTCCGCAGCAGTGTGTGGCATTCTTTCCGCGGTGCTGTTTCCTGGGCAGGTTCTCATGGTCGCACTGGCAGCCTATTTCTTGCTGCTGTTGATGCGTCACTTCTCTCCGCGTCTGGATACCGCAATGATTCTGCGAAGGGGTGAGCGTTAATGCCAGCAGGCGTAAGTCTGTCCATGGTAGCGGCGGTGTTGTTGCCAATCTGCGTCGTTACTCTGCTGTTGCGTGAGCTGCCCTTTTCCTTCATCAAGGCGCTGAAAGGCAGTCAGTTCATCGGCCTACTCGGTATGACCATGCCGGTGGGCGTTATGACCGTGCTGGTGGTTTATACCGTCTACGGACAAAAAGAAGCGCCCGGCGGAATCCTCGCCGCCTTGATTGGTGTGGCGATTACTGCCGGGCTGCACTGGTGGCGAAAGAGCTCCGCTTTCTCGATCTTCGGCGGAACTGCCGCTTACGTGCTTTTAGTTAACTTCGTCTTCTAACGCTTCCACGCCGAAGCGTCCTATAGGTCTCCGTAGAGCGCCAAGGCCTCGGTCCACAGTGCCGTGAAATCCTCTTCGGAGACATGCTCCGCGCTGATATTCGGGTAATTGTCGTAGGTGTTTGGGTGCGGCACCGTGGATTGCGGGATGTCGGCGTTTCCCACCGATTTATTTGGGGTGGCGGCGCCTGCCACGGCGTCGTTTGGCGCGAGCGCAATCATGCGCAGCATGGTGCAGGTCTCGGCGTCTACTTCTTCCATTTCCGCTACGTGAATGGCGGAACCGACGCCCGGGACCTCCATGGTGGTGCGGATGTACATCAGGGTGCTCATGACTGCCCAGCATACCGGGCAGCCAGCCAGGAGCAGATCATCAGCTGAACCTGGTGGTAGATCATCAGCGGCAGGATCAAAAGCCCCAGTGAGGTCCCACCTGCCGCGAAGATAACTGACGCCATGGGCAGCCCGGTGGCGAGAGACTTCTTGGAACCACAGAATTCGATGGCGATGACGTCCTCGCGCCCGAACCCGATGTGGGAGCTTATTATGCGCGTTAGCCACAGCATGAAGGCCACCATCGCGATGGAAAGCGCCACGAGGAACACCAGCTCCCAGATCTTGATTGAGCCCCAGATGCCGTCGACCACTCCCTTGGAGAAGGCGCCATAAACCACCATCGTGATCGAACCACGGTCGACGATCTTTGTGCCTTTGTTAGCGGCAAAGTCCTTTACCCAGCGACGCGTGAGTTGACCTAAAACGAAAGGTGCAAGCAGAAGCAGACTGATCTCCAGGAAGACTCCCCCGTCTACCGATATGCCATCTCCCGCGCCCATCAGCGCCATGACTAACAAAGGAGTTAGGACGACTCCGACTAGGTTTGAGGCCGAGGCAGACACGATGGCTCCCGCGACATTTCCTTTCGCCACCGAGGTAAAGGCCACCGAGGATTGCACTGTTGATGGCACCAGCGTCAGGAACAGGATGCCCAGATACATGTCCTGTGAAATGAATGCCGTAAGTGGGCGAAGTGCTAATCCCAGCAACGGATAGGCCACGAAAGTAAAAGCCAAGATCGTTAAATGTAAGCGCCAATTCTTCAGGCCTGCCAGTGCCTCCGCAGTAGAAAGACGAGCACCATAGAGGAAGAATAGCAGCGCAATAACGATGTTCGTTAACGAGTCGAAGACTGCGGCAAATCCTCCCCTGGCTGGGAAAATAATAGCGACTATTACCGCGGAGACGATGAGCAAGATGAGCGGATCTATCTTCTTGAGGCGCGAAGTCATGAACAAATCCTATCGGTAGCATGTGATCATGACTAAGCTATTTACTCCGCTAACCTTGCGCGGCGTCGAGTTTCCCAACCGCGTGTGGATGCCGCCGATGTGCCAGTATCAGGCAGTACAAGGCGTACCTCAGCCCTGGCATATGGTTCACTATGGCTCACATGCTGTTGGCGGCTTTGGCCTCAGCATCGTAGAGGCCACCGCCGTCTCCCCAGAAGGCCGCATCTCCCCGCAGTGCGCCGGTATCTGGACTGATGAGCAGCGCGATAAGTGGAAGGAAATCGTCGACTTCGCGCATAGCGTTAATGCTCGCATCGGCATTCAGCTGGGCCATGCCGGGCGCAAGGCTTCCACCTATCCGATGTTGCCCGGCTATGCACGCGGCTCCGTCCCCGTCTCCGAAGGTGGCTGGGAAACTCTAGGCCCCTCGCCCATCGCTTATCCCAACTATGCGGTTCCACGGGAGATGGCTCCTGCCGACATCGCGCGCGTGGTGGAAGACTTTGCCGCCGCGGCAAAGCGCAGCGTCGAGGCTGGCTTCGACACAATCGAGCTCCATATGGCGCATGGCTACTTGCTGCACAACTTCTTGAGCCCGTTAAGCAATCAGCGTACTGACGCTTATGGCGGCAGCCTAGAAAGCCGTTTGCGCCTTCCCCTTGAGGTTGTCGACGCAGTGCGTGCCGTCATCCCTGAGGAGATGCCGCTTATCGCGCGTGTCTCTGCCACCGATTGGATCTTTGATCGTCCAGCCTGGGATGTCGAGGACACCGTCACCCTTGCTGTGCAGCTGCGTGAACGTGGGGTCGACCTGATTGACGTATCTACCGGCGGCAACGTGCATGCCGACATTCCGGTTGGACCTGAATATCAGGTGGACTATGCCACTAAGGTTCGTGAAGCGGGCCTGCCGGTTTCGGCGGTTGGCCTCATTACTGAGCCGCAGCACGCCGAAGAAATTCTTGCTGCCCATCGTGCCGATGTCATTGAGGTTGGCCGTGCCGCTCTGAAGGATCCCTATTGGCCGCGACGCGCTGCTGAAGAACTCGGTTCACCGTTGGAGGCGCTCCCCTCCTATAGCCGCGCTCGGTGATTGTGTCTTAATGTTTTGGCGCTATTAATCAAAAGAGCGAGTGTTTCACGTGAAACACTCGCTC
>NZ_KV827746.1:0-100278 GCF_001836185.1 Corynebacterium sp. HMSC036D03 | reverse complement strand
GAGCGAGTGTTTCACGTGAAACACTCGCTCTTTTTGGCCTTAAGCCGAGACGTTCTTAACCTTGTCGCCCTCGGTCTCGACGTCATATTCGGTTAGCGGTTTGGTTCCAGGGCCGTCGATGACGGAGCCGTCTTCCAGGTTGTAGGAAGTAAAATGCGTGGTGCAGGTTGCCGTCATCTCCTCGATCTGGGTGATTAGGCTGCCCTGGTGTGGGCAAGTCTGCGAGTATGCTTTAAACTCACCCTTCTTGGGTTGCGCGAAAATGACCTTGTCTACAATGACGGCCGAGCCGACCGGAACCTCGGTGGCTGCGATTTCTGCGCTTGGTTCCTTACCGCATGCGGCAAGGTAGGCGCCCGCGAAGGTGGTTGCGGAGCCGAGAAGGAAGATGCGACGTGAACACTGAGTCATGTGTCTACCCTATCGCATTCTTTCGGAAAATCGGCTCAGTTTCCTTTCGGTCGGTGAGGCCAAGTCTTGGAATAAACAAATTCTTTATACTCCCCATTTTCGGCTGACATTAGTTGCCAATCTTAAAGTCACTCATGACGATAAGTCCTTAGACTATCTGATTTGTTAATTAACGTCACTGTGTCTTTATGAAACTCTATGAAAATAGCCCCCGCAGCGCGAGGGCTGAAGGCTTGCTAGGCGTGATCTGCTTGCTCGGCTGCCTTGCGGAGCGCCCCGAGATCTACCTCGGGTTCGGTGGAGCCGCATCCATCGTCGCCACAGTTGCAGCTGTCACCGCAGCCCTCTTCTGCCTTGTGGGCTTCATCCCACAGGAAGGCTGCGCGAGAACCCATGTTAGATCCGATGGACAGCGCCAGGATGGAAATCACAAAAGTCAGGGCCGGGATGGTCCACATCCAGCCGCGTGCGGAGATCGCCACGACTCCGCCGAAGAGCAAAGAGACACCAGCGAGCATCCAGAATGGGCCGGCGATTGCATGAGCATTGTCCCAAGCTTCCTTAGTCTTGCGGATTTCTACCAGGCGGAGGCCCACGACACTATTACCGGGGAGCTTACGCGCGGTGGCGAGGCCGCCCACGATGAGGAAGATGGCGGCGAGGGTAAAGAAGATGATGGCTATCGCGAGCATGTCCCCTAGTTTATCCCTGAATTTGCCAGAAGAAAATCCAGCTCTTCGTGGGTTCGCGGTGATTTTACGATGAGTGTGAAAAGCTGCTCGTTTGGTAACATTCTGCTCGTGTTGTGCCAAAGAAAACAGTGGTCACACGCACCACATAACAATGAAAAGATAGCTAAATGAACCTCAAGAGTATTACTAGCTCTTTGCTCTTTAAGATCGTCGCTGCGATCATATTGGGCATTGCTGCTAGCTTCATTCTGCCGGAATGGGCCGCGCGCATCTTCGCCACGTTCAATGGGCTCTTCGGAAACTTTCTGGGCTTCTTCATCCCAGTTCTGATTTTCGCCCTCGTGGCGCCTGCGATTGCGGGGCTTGGTCGCGGCGCTGGCAAATGGCTCGGAATGACGGTCGCACTCGCGTATGGCTCCACGATTCTCGCGGGCTTCATTGCCTATGGATTGTCAGTCGCGCTTTATCCAACGATGCTTGCGGGCCAGACCATCGATACCAACGTTTCCGATATTGAGGAAGGTGCGCTGCAGCCCTACTTCACCGTGGATATGCCGCCACCTTTCGAAGTAATGTCGGCGTTGCTTTTGTCCTTCTGTATCGGCGTTGCGATGACTGCGGTGAAGTCCGACACTCTCTATGCGGTGACTAAAGAGCTGGAAGCCGTCGTAGTCAAGATTATCTGGGGATTCGTCGTTCCGCTTCTGCCGGTCTACATCTTCGGCATGTTCTTGTCGCTGGGAATGAATGGCAATCTTGGCGACGTCCTCGTTGCTTTCTCTAAGGTGCTTATCCTCGCCGTCGTCATGACCATCGTGTACCTTCTCTTCCAGTACCTGATCGCTGGCGCAATCGCGCGCAAGAATCCCTTCGTCGCGCTAAAGAATATGGCGCCGGCCTATTTCACCGCGCTGGGTACCTCATCCTCAGCGGCCACGATTCCGGTCTCCCTAGAGTCCGCGCTTAAGAATGGCATCTCCCGTCCGGTGGCTGGTTTCGTCATTCCGCTCGGCGCAACCATCCACATCTCGGGCTCGATGATCAAGCTGACTCTGTACGCTTTCGCCATCGTCACGATGACGGGCATGGATGTTTCCTTCGGCGAGGCGGCAGGGTTCATCTTCCTTCTGGCCATCATGATGGTTGCTGCGCCTGGCGTCCCAGGCGGTGCGGTGATGGTTGCGGTGGGTCTTCTGCAGGCAAACATGGGCTTCGATGATTCCCTCGTGGCGCTCATGATTGCGGCATACATTGCCATCGACTCGGTCGGTACCGCAGCGAATGTCACCGGCGACGGTGCAATCGCGATGATTGTGGATCGCTTCGCGCGCGGCAAGATTGAGGGCCTTGACAAGGAGACCACTACCCCAGCCGAACAACAGTAAGAGCTGTTCTTATAGGCGCTTAATCCAAAACTAGGACCCGAGGAAAGTTCATGCGAGAACTTCCTCGGGTCTTTTTATATGCGTTTTGATGCGCTCAGTTTTTTTAGGTGCCGCTACTTCTTGGTCGCCGCCTTCATGGATGCGACGAAGTCGGTGATGTCTTGCTTAAGGGCATCGACATCAATGTCGGTTTCACGTGAAACGTGCTTCTCAATGATCTTGGTGATTGCGGAGCCGGTTATAGCGCCCGCTGCGCCGGCAGCGATGGCATCGGCAACATGTTCTGGGGTGGAGATGCCGAAGCCGAGGAGAACCGGAGCGCCTTCGAAGCGCTTGACGTTGGCAACCACCTCGTCGAGGCCGCGGGTTTCCGAGACTTTCTCCGTACCAGTCACGCCGTCGCGGGAGATGGCATAAATGTAACCCTTGGAGTATTTAGCCACGCCTGCCAAGGTCTTCTCGCTCGCCTGTGCCGGTGCGATGAAGATTGGGTCGACGCCAGCCTTTTCCGCGGCCGCGACGAATGGGGCGCCTTCGCGCACCGGGACGTCGGGAAGCAGGATGCTATCTGCACCCGCATCGTGGAACTCCTGATAGAAGTTCTCGATGCCGCGGGTGAATGGGACGTTGCCGTAGATCAACATGCCGATGGGAAGCTCCGGAAACTCGGAGCGAATCTGCTTGATCTGCTCAATTGCGGCATCGACGGTCGCGCCGTTGGCTAGCGCGCGGATGTGCGAGGCCTGAATCGTCGGGCCATCGGCAACTGGGTCAGAGAAAGGAACGCCCAACTCGAGGGCGTCGGCACCGCCGGCGACGGCCGCGCGGACGATCTCCAGAGCTACTTCCGGAGAGGGATCGCTCAGCATGATGAAAGGAACGAATGCTCCCTCGTCCTTGAGGGTGGCAAACAGGGTGTCGTAGCGGCTCATTAGTTTTCCTCCTTGAGGCGCAGCTGTGGGTTCTGCTCGAGGGTGTGGCGGACGTGGTCGATGTCTTTATCGCCGCGGCCAGAAAGGGATACGAGGATGGTGATGTCTTCTTCTTTACGCTTCAACGCATAGGCGAGGGCGTGGGAAGATTCGAGGGCCGGGATGATGCCCTCCTTCTTGCTCAGTAGCTGAAAGGCTTCGAGTGCCTCGGCATCGGTGATGCCGACGTACTTAGCGCGGCCGGTCTTAGACAGGTGTGCGTGTTGTGGGCCGACACCCGGGTAATCCAGGCCGGCGGAGATGGAGTAAGACTCCTCTACTTGGCCGTCAGCATTGCGCATCAGATAGGAGCGCGCGCCGTGGAGGATGCCCACCGTTCCGTTGTTGATGGTGGCACCGTGCTTACCGGAGTCGAGGCCCTCGCCTCCTGGCTCAGCGCCAACTAACTCGACTCCCTCGTCCTCGATGAAATCGGCGAACATGCCGATGGCGTTGGAGCCGCCGCCGACACAGGCGACGACGAGGTCCGGCAGTTCGCCGGTTTGTTCAATCATCTGCGCCTTTGCCTCTTCGGAAATCACCTTGTGGAACTCGCGCACGATGGTTGGGAACGGGTGTGGGCCGGCTGCAGTACCGAGGAGATAGTGGGACTCGTGGAAGGTTGCGGTCCAATCGCGCAGTGCTTCGTTAACGGCGTCCTTGAGGGTGCCGGAACCGGTGTCGACGGGGACGACCTTGGCGCCCATGAGTTCCATGCGGTAGACGTTGGGTTGCTGGCGCTCGACGTCCTTGGCTCCCATGTAGACCACGCACTCAAGGTCGAGCAGCGCGCAAGCCAGTGCGGTGGCGGTGCCGTGCTGGCCGGCGCCGGTCTCTGCGATGATGCGGGTCTTGCCCATGCGCTTGGCCAGCAGAGCTTGGCCGATTACCTGGTTCGTCTTGTGTGCGCCGCCGTGCACCAAGTCCTCGCGCTTGAGGAAGATGCGGGCCTTGCCGCCGAGCTTGGTTGCCTCGGTCAGCGGAGTCGGGCGGCCGAGGTAATCCTTCAGGTAGCCGGCGAGCTCCTCACGGAAGGAGGGATCGTTTTGGGCATCGACGAAGGCTTGCTCAAGCTGATCGAGAGCTGGGATGAGGGATTCTGGCACGAATTGCCCGCCGAATTCACCGAAGTAGGCCGGGAGCAAGGTTTCCCTGGTTTCTTGTGTTTCAGTCATGTTCTTTCCTGTGTCGGGGTGTTGTGAAGAAGTCAATTTAAGGATTTGTGTAGTTGCGGATGGTTTGGAAGGCGCGGGCGATGAGGCCAGAGTCCTTGCCGCGGGAGGTCTCCATTCCGGAGTTGAGGTCGAGGCCGGCGGTGCCGACGGCGAGCGCTTCCTCCAGATTCTCGAGGTTGAGTCCTCCAGCGAGGAGGGCCGGGATATCACGTGGAACCGTGGACCAATCGAAGGTCTGCCCCGTGCCGCCGCGGCCGGTGTCGAGAACGAGGAGATCCGCGTCTCCGGCAAGCGCCCGCGCCAAGTCCGGGGCATCCGGCGCCGTCATGTCGATGGCACGCCAGACAAAGTTCGAATGCTTGCGGGCCTCCGCGATGAGCGCGCGCTCGGCTTCGACGCTCCCCTGATACGGGGCATGCAGCTGGATTGCGTGGATGCCCTCGAATGCAATCTCCGCGAAGTTGGATGTGCGGCGCGAGACCGCAACGTAACGCAGCCCCGGCTCGTGGCTGATGATCTGTTCCGCAGTTTCACGTGAAACATTGCGCGGAGAGTCCTCCTCGAAGATGAGTCCACCGTAGATGGCACCGGCCGTGCGGGCTGCCTGTGCCGCGGAAGGAGTACTGAGTCCGCAGACCTTGTTGTCGCCGTAGACGAGGCGGCGCGCGGCCAGGTCAATGTCCGGCTGGCTCGTCAGTTGAGAGCCGACGAGGAAAGCGTTGGCGTGGCCGCCGATGCGACGCACCGTCTGGTTATCGCGGATTCCTGACTCGGAGACAATGATCTTGCCTTGCGGAACATATTCCGCGAGCTTTTCCGAACGCGTCAGGTCGATGCTCAGATCGTGGAGGTTCCGATTATTGATGCCGATGATGTCGACGCCGAAGGCGACGGCGCGGTCGACCTCCTCCTTGGTAATCGCCTCCGTCAGTACGTCCAGTCCTAAGGAATCGGCGAGCGCCTTCAGCTCCGCGTAGGTCGCGTCGTCGACGATGGACATCATCAACAAGATGGCGTCGGCGCCATAGTAGCGCGCGGCATAAACCTGAATCGGGTCGATGATGAAGTCCTTGCACAGCACCGGCAGATGTGTGGACATCGCGACGGTTTGCAGATGATCATAATCGCCGCCGAACTTATCGGGTTCGCACAGTACCGAAATTGCCGAGGCATAGTGGGAGTAGATGCGCGCGATGGCACCCGGGTCGTAGTGCTCGCGGATGAGGCCGAGCGAAGGTGAGGAGGACTTGCACTCCATGATGAAGCGATTGGTGCCATCCAGGGCGTCGTAAAGCGAACGCTCCGACTTCGGCAGGTTCGCCAGATCCACGTGGGCGATGCGCTCACGGATCTCCGCGAGGTGGGTGCGACGCCCCGCGACGATCCCCTCCAGCACCGTTGGCAGCTTAGGCATAGTTCGCCTCCTCGTGGGTGCGCAACCAATCGGCCACCTGGCCGGAGTCGATGATTTCCTTCGCGTGGGCGACGCCCTCGGCGATGGTTGCGGTTTTGCCGTAGAGATAGAACATCGCACCCGCCGCGGCGACGATGGCATCGCGGTGTGCGGGCTTGCCCTCCCCCGCGAAGACGTCGCGAAGCAGCTGCGCATTCTCCGCGCCGTCACCGCCGACGAGGTCCGCGAGCTCGTGGCGTTCAATGCCGAGGCTTTCTGGCGTGACGTCATATTCGCTGATCTCGCCATCCTTTAGCTCCCACATGTGGGTGGTGCCGTGGACGGCAATCTCATCGGTGCCCGCACCGTGGACCACCAACGCGCGGGTGCGGCCTAGCTCCTTGAAGACTTCCGCGATGAGGCGTCCCTGCGCGGGGTTGGCGATGCCCATGATCTGAAACTCCGGGCGGCCCGGGGAAAGCAGTGGACCGAGGGTGTTGAAGATGGTGGAGATGCCGAGTGCTTTGCGCACCGGCTGCACGTGTGCCACCGCCGGGTTATAGGCCGGGGCGAAGAGGAAGGTGAAGTTGGACTCCTCAAACTGGCGCACGGCGCGCTCTGGATTGAGGTCTAGCGGAATGTTCAGCGCCTCGAGGACGTCGGCCGAACCCGACTTGGAAGAAACCGAGCGGTTGCCGTGCTTGATCATCTTCACCCCGTCGGAGGCTGCGACTAGCGACGCCGCGGTGGTGATGTTGATGGTATTCGCACCGTCACCACCGGTGCCCGCGGTGTCCATCAGGCCCTCGCCGGTGATCGGGAAAGGGCGGCCGGCCTTCAGGAAGGCATGGGCGGCACCGGCGACGTCGGCAAGCGTCTCGCCCCTGGTGCGGATGTGGGTGAGCAAAGCGGCGATGTGAATGTCGTCGTACTCGCCGACGGTCAGCGAAGTAAAGACCTTCCCGGCCTGTTCGAGGGTGGGTTCGGCGGTGTTCAAGTACTCCTGGAGCAGCTTCAGTGCGTTCTCGTTTTCCATTTAGTTGGCCTTTCCAAATAGGTACTTCGCGGACAAATACTCGATGCAGCTTTCCAGCATGATGGGCCCGGTGGGACTAAGTACGGACTCTGGGTGGAACTGGACCCCGAAGGCCATCTGGTCCTCGGTCTCGGCCGCCATGACGACGTCTCCGATGGCGGTCTCGGTGGTAGCCAGCGCCCGCATTTCTGTAGGGATTTTCTTGCAGCCCAGGGAGTGATAGCGCGCCACTGGGACTTGGGTGCCGACGTAATCCGGATTGTCCGGCTCGGAGTCGACGGCGAGCCCGGTGAAGATGGGATGTTTCGCGCCAGCTTTAGTGAGGGTCATCCGGACCGACTTGCCGTGAACCGGGCCGCAGGGCTCGACGGTGCCGCCGTGGTGATCCAGCAGCGCTTGGAAGCCGAGGCAGATGCCAAACAACGGGATCTTCCCCAGCACCTTATCGATGAGTTCCATCATGCAGCCGGCCTCGCGCGGGTGGCCCGGGCCTGGGGAGAGACAGATGATGTCGGGTTCCGCAGCCAGGACTTCTTCAACCGAGACGGTATTGCGGAAGATGGTCGTGCGGTAGCCGGCGAGCGCGTCGACCAAGTTGTAGACGAAGGAATCGTGGTTATCGATGAGCACCACGTGCGGGGAATGAGTCTGCGTGGAATGCGTCACCGGACAACCTCCAGTTTTGCGTTATGAGCGAGTGCGATGGCGTGCAGCACGGCATAGGCCTTGTGCAAGGTTTCATCGGCTTCGGCCTGCGGCACGGAATCGCGGACAACGCCGGCGCCAGCCTGAACCACCGCTACCCCGCCTTTCACGTAGGCGGAGCGGATGACGATGCAGTTATCCATGGAGCCATCGCCCTTCAAGTATCCCACTGCCCCGCCGTAGGAACCGCGGCGCGTTTTCTCGGTTTCGCGGATGAGTTCCATCGCGCGAAGCTTCGGGGCGCCGGTGAGAGTGCCCATGTTCATGCATGCGCGATAGGCGTCGAGGGCGTCGTAGTCCTCGTGGAGGGTGGCGGTTACACGTGAAACCAAGTGCATCACGCGGGAGTAGCGATCCACCTGGAGCAGCTCGGCGACCTTGCGAGTCTGTGGGACGGCCACGCGCGCGAGGTCGTTGCGGGCCAGATCCACAAGCATCGTGTGCTCGGCAACTTCCTTGTTATCCGTGCGCATCTCGAGCTCGTTGCGGATGTCGAGTTCGTGGTTGATGCTGCCATCCTTGTTGAGCCCGCGCGGCCGTGTGCCGGCGATGGGATAAAGCTGAACCTCGCGGCTTGGGGCGTCGAACTTTAGGTTGGATTCTGGTGAGGCGCCGAAGAGCTCATAGTCCGCGCCGCGCACGTAGAACATATACGGCGAAGGGTTCGTCTCGCGCAGTTGGCGGTAGGCGGCGAAGGCGTCGGGGCAATCGAGGGAAAATGCGCGGGATGGCACCACTTGGTAGATGTCCCCCACAGTCACGTTATTTTGTAACTGTGACACAATGGCGCGGAACTTGGAGTCGGTCATCGAAGCTTCCGCAGCGAGGCGATCTCGGTTCGGTGCGGGTTCTAGACTTTGCGGCTTGATGGATGCGAGCTCTGCCGAGCTTGCCGACGCCGCGTCCTCATTCAGATCGACCGCATGCAACGCGGCGGTCTCTGCAGCGTGGTCGATGGTGAGGAGAGTCTGTGCGACGAGAAACTCATAATCCGGATAATCGTTCGGCCCCTCCCCTACGGCGGGCGGTTTCTCGAAGGTCTCGAGATAGTCATAAGCAAAGCCGCCTCCGACGAATGGAAGGGCGCCATCCGGCGTGGAGTATCCGGCATCTAATTGAAGGGCACGAAGTACGGCGGCGGTCGAAACGTCGCGGAGGCGCTCGCGCTCGTCGCTCTTCGCGGAAAGGCTAAAGGCGAACGCCTCGCCATCGAAGTACTCGCCAAGCTGATCCTTGAGGCGCTCCATCATTGCCTCGCCCACTTTAGTTAGTGGCGTGGCTGTGACACGCTGTCCCCGGCAGGTAACTTTCAGCGCGGCCTGGAGAATTGCGATGCAATTGAGGTTCTTTTTCGACTCGATGTCGGCGGCTTCAAGGAGGAGGCTATCCTTCGGCTGCGCGAGCCGTTGGAAAAGCAGGGATGCATCCTGCTCATAAGGTATCGCTCGGGAGGCGGTATGGAAGACCGTTCCGGAGGTAGGGGTTGGTGGCATTCGTGGTGGCCTTTCGCGGCTAAATGTTGTCTGTAGCTTTTAAAGTTTTGAAGCTTTAGATTCGCGCCGCGTGCGCCGTGGTGGTTATAAAACCACGAAAGGCCCGCATAACGCGAGCCTAAATCTTCTGGGTTCGAGTGAACCGGCCCGCAGTTACGCGAGCCACCACCAGTTCTGGGTCTTGTTGGCCAGAAGTTGCATGAGACACACCATAGCATGAGTGTGTGCTACGTGTGTGGTTTCGAGCACATTTTATGCACGAACAAATGAATGCTCCGATGTATGGTTGTGACCATGGGCACACTTGAATCCAAACTCGCACCACTTCAGGAACAGTACTCGGAACAACTAACCAAGCGTCGTGAGGAAGCGGCCGAGACCTTCAAGCGTTTCATGGAAGTTCACGGCGACGATGAGAAGCTGAAGAAGCACAAGACATGGCAAGCGCCATATGTCGACGCCTTCGCCCGTGAGGTCGCTCCGAATCTCAGTGTCGATGAGGTTGAGCTCGTGCTCGGCCAATCGCTGGTGGAATACCACGGCAGCGATTGGCTCGTGGTTGGCGAGAACGATGGCGAGCCAGTCCTCGGCATCTTCGATCCGGGCCGTCGTAGCGCTGCCCTTCCCCGCAACTACGCCCGCGAAATCGTGGAAGGAAATTGTCCCAAGTTCTTCGGCCTCGACTGGGTCCAGGTCTGGGACTTTGAGCCGGATGCTCCGGAATATGCTCCGGGCAAGCCCATAGCGGTGATGGAACAAATCGTATTGAGTGCCGCTTTCTATCGCGCGTTGAAGCACCCAGAAGAATCTTCTAACGAGGTCCTGGATAAGGTCCTTCCAGAATTTGAAGCTGCCGATCTCCGCGAGAAGGGAGCGGAGCTGAACCGCCAGCCGCTCGCGGAGCGTCTGGAAGCGCTCCTGGCTAAGCACTCCTAGGCGCTGCTAACGCTAAACGCCCCGCGTAGTGTTTCACGTGAAACACTACGCGGGGCGTTGTTTGTGGCTGCTTTTTGAGCCGTTGCTTACTTGGTTGGCAACAGCGCCTTGTCGAAGTAAGCCTCGACCGCCGCGACGTTATCAAGCGGCAGTACCGCACCGACGTATTGGTCTGGACGGACGATGATAACGGCGCCCTCGCGGGAGATTCCGCGGGCGTCGAAGATGTCGCGCTCGCCAGGCAGGGCGTTGAATACGTTCTCCCAATTGGGGATATGGAACTTGCCGTTGAACGGGCGGAAGAGACGCGGGGCGTCCAAGATCTCGTAATCGTGGTGGTTGGTCTGCTGGTAGATGGCCTTGACGTCGAAGTAGGTGTTCTCGTCGGCGTCAGCGGGAGTGAACTTGGCCAGAACCTCTTTCATCCGCTCGGCCCAGGCGCTGAACTTGGATTCCTCGCCGGCCTTCGGGGCGTCGGCAAAAGCGTAGATGCGGTAGCGGCCGTCTGCGAAATGCTGGTGGCCCAGGTGCTGCTGAACTGCGTCGCAGCGGCGGAGAACCTCAAAGGACTTAAAACGCTTGCCCACCGGGAAGCCAGTGGCCAGTTCTTGATGCTGGGTGTCGCCGACGATGATGTTCTCCTCGTACTGGGTCATCATGCCGGCGGCGAATTCCTCGGCGGCGACGTAGTACTTCTCCACCGCGCATGGATCCTCGAGCTCCTCCGGCGGGGTGGCCATAAGGGTGGACCATTCCTTATCAAAGTTGATGAGGTTCTGTGCGGCTGGCTGGCGCTCGCCGTGGTAGGTGCTCAGCAGCTCCTCCGGCGCGCGGCCATCCAAGACGTGGCCAAGCTTCCAGCCAATGTTGAAACCATCCTGCATGGAAACGTTCATACCCTGGCCCGCCTTCGCGGAGTGGGTATGGCAAGCATCGCCGGTCAGGAAGACGCGCGGGGAATCGTTGTTGTCATCAAAGGCATCGACTAGGCGGTGGCCTACCTCGTAGACGGAGTGCCAAGCCACCATCTTCACATCGATGAAATAAGGAGAGTAGATCTCGTTGGCCTTCTCAATGATCTTCTCGATTGGCGTCTCGCGGATCTTGCCGTTGTCACCTTCTGGGACGACGCCCAAGTCGACGTAGATGCGGCAGAGGTAGCCGCCCTCGCGCGGGATGTGGAGGATCGAGCCAGCCTTGGAGTGGATGGCACACTTGGTGCGCCAATCTGGGAAGTCGGTATCGACCACGACGTCCATGACGCCCCACGCGTGGTTGGCCTGATCGCCGTCTAAGGAACGGCCGATGGACTTGCGCACGCGGGACTTGGCGCCGTCCGAGCCGACGACGTACTTGGCGTGGACTGTGCGGGGATTGCCGTTCTCATCTTCGAGCTTGACGGCAACGGGGTATTCGCCCTCCCCTACCTCGAGCTCGATGAACTTCCAGCCATAGTCCGGTTCGATGCGGCCCGGGGCGCGGTGGGCAAAGCGGGCGAAGTAATCCAGAACGCGGGCCTGGTTAACGATGAGGTGTGGGAACTCGGAGATGCCACCCTCGTCATCGACGGGGCGGGCGCCGCGGATAATGTGCTCGCGGTTTTCTGGATCCGGGTTCCAGAAGGACATCTCGGTGATCTCGTAGGCCTCTTCGGTGATTTCCTTGGCAAAGCCGAAAGCCTGGAAAGTCTCCACGGAACGGGACTGGATGCCGTCTGCCTGGCCCAGGATGAGGCGGTGCGGGCGGCGCTCGATGATGCGAGTGTTGACGCTCGGGAACATCGCCAGCTGTGCAGCCGTGATCATGCCCGCGGGCCCGGAGCCCACGATGAGGACGTCCATGGTGTCTGGCAGCTCGCTGGCGCGGTCGACGCCATAACCTGCGGGCTCGAGGACGCGGGGGTCTTGGGAAACATAACCATTGTGGTGGAACTGCACTGTGATCTCCTTGTTGGCCGAGATGAAGTGGATGGGATGCGGGTGACTTAACTCAATGCATTAAGGGAGTGTGATCTAAGTCCTATGTGCGGAATCATATATGATGCCGCAATTTTCTACAATGAGCATTTCGATTTGCGTGGAAACGGTGGGGAATTACTTGCTGAAGATGAAGTGCCCGCGCGCTTGCGCGGCTTCGTGCTCTGGGCCAAGAGGGATTCCCTTGCGCTCACGGAGGATGAAGGTGCACACGAGGCCAACCAGCGAAGCCGTGACTAGATAGCCGGATACCGCGAAGGTGGTGCCCGTTGCTTCGACCAGGGAAGCCGCAATCATCGGGGCGAAAGCTCCGCCTAGGACCGAGCCGAGGGCGTAGGTGATGGAAACGCCCGTGGCGCGAATGGATGCCGGGAAAAGCTCGGCATACATGGCGGACTGGGCGCCGTAGGTCAGGCCCAGGCCAAAGGTTAGCGAGGTCAGTGCCAGATAGAGCAGCTTGAGATCGCCAGTGTTGACCAGAGGGAAAAGCGCTGCGGCGCCGAGCGCCTGAGCGATAAAGCCGATGAGATAAGTCGCGCGGCGACCAATTCGATCGGAGATGGCACCGGCAAACAACGTAAAAAGTGCCCAGGTAAACGCGGAAAGCGTGACGGCATTCAGGACGTCGCCGCGCGCGAGCGCAACCGGACCGTCCGGGTCGGTCGCGTACTTCTGGATGTAGCCGCCCGTGGTCATGTAGCCCACGGTGCCATTGCCTGCGAAAACCAGTGCTGCGGTGAAGACTAGTGGGAAAAACTTCTTGAACAGAACGGCGAAAGGATGTGGCGTTTCTTCCTCTTGGCGCTCGGCGATTTCCTCGAAGACTGGGGATTCGTCAACGCCCATGCGGATTAGGTAACCCACCAAAACCAGCACGAAGGAAAGCAGGAACGGTACACGCCAGCCCCAGGCTATGAAGGCGTCGCCAGGCGCGATGGTGTTCATGATTGAAAGAACTCCGGAAGAAAGCAGCAGGCCAGCCGGCACGCCCACCTGGGGCCCGGCGCCATAGAGCCCGCGCTTATCGACGGGTGCGTGCTCCACCGCCATCAGCACCGCACTGCCCCACTCGCCGCCTGCGGAAATTCCTTGGATGATGCGCAGGGCAATGAGCAGGATTGGCGCCCAAACACCAGCGCTATCGAAGGTGGGCAGGACGCCGATTAGCGTGGTGGCGCCGCCCATGGCAAAGAGGGTGACCATGAGAACCACGCGACGGCCAAAGCGGTCGGCGAAGTGGCCGGCGAGGAAAGCGCCGATTGGGCGGAAGAGGAAGGAAAGGCCAACCGTAAGGAAGGAGATGATGGTGGCCAGGCCGCCTTCCAGCGGGCCGAACATGAGCTTGTTGAATACGAGGCCAGCTACCGCGGCGTAGAGGAAGTAGTCGTACCACTCGATGGCGGTACCGATGGTGGTCGCGGCGACAACACGGCGGCGTTCGGCCGTCGTGATTGTCGGAGCGGCAGTTGCTTGCGACATGTTTTCCCTTTCAAGTTGTGGCTTGTCGTATACCTAACCACTTATTGTGAGTTGAACCACTTGCGGCGTTGGTAGGGATAATATACGATTTGGGCAAACATTTGAGAGAAAAGAAGGATTTTTCATGGCTGTACCCCAATTCCTGCCTGAGAAACCGGGCAAGATTATTGCCGTGCACGTGGCTTTTGAGTCCCGTGCCGCTCAACGTGGTCGCTGGCCCAAGACCCCGAGTTACTTCCTGAAGGCGACCAGTACCCTGGCGGAATCCGGCGGCGTCGTCGAGCGTCCGGCGGGCACTGAGCTGTTGGCATTTGAAGGCGAGATTGCGCTCATCATTGGCAAGCCGGCTCGCAATGTCACCTTGGATGAGGCTTGGGGTCATGTCGCCTATGTAACTGCTTCCAATGACCTGGGGCTTTATGATTATCGCGCGCAGGATAAGGGATCTAATACCCGTTCCAAGTCCCGCGATGGTTATACGCCGATTGGGCCCATGCTTATCGACGCCCAGAAGATCGACCCCGCCTCGTTGCGCCTGCGCACCTGGGTTAATGGCGAGCTGGCGCAGGAGGGTACCTCGTCTGAGAAGGACCTCATCTTCCCTCTCGCGCAATTTGTCGCGGACCTCTCCCAGCACATGACTTTGGAGACTGGCGATATCATCCTGACGGGCACCCCGGCGGGCTCCACCGTGATCAAGCCCGGCGATGTCGTCGAGGTCGAGGTTGACGTACCGGGTGGCGAGACCTCCGGACGTCTTAAGACGGCAGTCGTAGAAATCCCGGCTTCCTTCGATTCGGCTCTGGGCAACCTGCCGAATGTCGATGACAAGCAGCGCGAGGATGCCTACGGCGACCGTGAGTCCGCTGGGCTTCCGCCGCTTGCCTCTTCCTCCTCTTCCGAACTTTCCGCGGAATTGAAGCGGAAATTGGAGGAGGCGCCCACCGCCGGACTTTCGGCACAGTTACGAAATCGCGGCATCAACCAATCCGTCATCGAAGGTGTCTATCCACAGACTCCGGGCACCAAAATGGTGGGCGTCGCCCGCACCCTGCGCTTCGTTGCCGGGCGCGAAGATCTCTTCAAGAGCCACGGCGGCGGCTTCAACGAGCAGAAGAAAGTCTTCGACACCGTGAAGGAAGGCGAAGTAATCGTCATCGAGGCTCGCCAAGAGCCGGGGTCTGGCACCCTGGGCGACATTCTTGCACTGCGCGCGAAGACCCGCGGCGCGGCCGGTGTTGTCACCGATGGCGGTGTGCGCGACTACGAGGCGGTCCGTGAGATCGGCCTGCCCGTCTTCACCCAAGGCGCACACCCATGCGTGCTCGGCCGCAAGCACGTTCCGTGGGATAGCGACATTGCTGTTTCCTGTGGCAACGCCACCGTTATCCCGGGAGACATCATCGTCGGCGATGACGACGGCGTCATCGTCATCCCGCGCGAGTTGGCTGAGGAGGTAGCAGACGCTGCGCTTGCCAAGGAGCACGAGGATGACTGGGTGGCCGAGCAGGTCAAGGCCGGCGCAAGCCTCGACGGGATGTTCCCGCCAAAGGGCGCCAACAAGGAGGCCTACCTCGCCTTCAAGAATGGGGGTGGTCAATGAGCCTCGCGGAGAGCAAATCCCAACAGGCATATAACTGGATAAGCCAGCAGATCCGCACCCGCGGATACGAGCCAGGCCACCGCTTGGTTCTTACAACAATTGCGGAAGAACTCGATGTCAGCGTCGTGCCGGTGCGCGAGGCCATCAGGCAGCTCGAGGCCGAAGGGCTGGTTACCTACGAACGCAATGTGGGCGCGCGAGTAACCACCCACAACCGCGAGGCCTACTACGAATCCATGGAGATTGTGGCCACACTCGAGGCCCGGGCAACCGCCCAGTCCGCTCCCTTCCTCGAAGCCGCGGACGTCGCCAAGGCGCGGGAGCTTAATCAGCAGATGCGCGAGCTTGATGTCACCCACGACCCAGACGAGTTCACCAAGCTCAACAAAGAATTTCATAGCGTGCTCTTTGCCAAGTGTCCCAACGAAAGGCTTGTAAAGCTGGTTTACGAGCAATGGGACCAACTGGAATATCACCGCGTTTCGACCTTCCGCTACATCCCGGAGCGGGCGTTGGACTCGGTGGAAGAACACGAAAAGCTAGTCACCCTCATTGAGATTGGCGCCGAGGAAGCATACGTGGAAAAGGTTGCACGGGAACACCGCTTGCAAACCTCCCGGAGCTATCGGGCAAAAAACGCCGAAACAGACACTGCAAACGCAACCTAGATACCCAGACTTAAAGGAGAACCCTAAAGCCATGAGCATCAACAACGACGCCGCGAAGCCAAACGACCTGCCAGAGAAGATCCTCCACTACATCGATGGTGAGTTCGTTTCCTCCATCGACGGCGACGAGTTCGACGTACTCGATCCGGTAACCAACCAGAACTACATCAAGGCCGCCTCCGGCAAGCCGGCCGACATCGACAAGGCCGTTGCTGCCGCCAAGGCTGCCTTTGAGCGCGGCGAGTGGTCCAAGGCTCTCCCCCGCGAGCGCGCTCGCGTCCTCAACAAGATCGCAGACATCGTCGAGACCCGCGCAGACAAGCTGGCTGCTTGGGAGTCCTTCGACTCCGGCCTGCCCATCACCCAGGCCAATGGCCAGGCCAAGCGCGCGGCGGAGAACTTCCGCTTCTTCGCTGACCTCATCGTTGCGCAGGCCGACGACGCCTACAAGGTTCCGGGCCGCCAGATCAACTACGTCAACCGCAAGCCAATCGGCGTCGCAGGTCTTATCACCCCGTGGAACACTCCTTTCATGCTGGAGTCCTGGAAGCTCGCTCCTGCTATCGCCACCGGTAACTCCGTTGTCCTGAAGCCTGCCGAGTTCACCCCGCTTTCCGCACAGCTGTGGGCAGGCATCTTTGAGGAGGCTGGCCTCCCGAAGGGCGTCTTCAACCTAGTCAACGGCTTCGGCGAGGAAGGCTACGCGGGCGACCCACTGGTCAAGCACCCAGACGTCCCGCTGATCTCCTTTACCGGCGAGTCCCGCACCGGTCAGATCATCTTCGGGAACGCGGCACCGCACCTGAAGGGTCTGTCGATGGAGCTGGGCGGCAAGTCCCCTGCCATCGTATTCTCCGACGCGGACCTCGACACCGCAATCGACGCCTGCATCTTCGGCGTGTTCTCCCTGAACGGCGAGCGCTGCACCGCCGGCTCACGCATCCTCGTCCAGCGCGACATTTACGATGAATTCGTTGAGCGCTACACCGCCGTCGCCAAGCGCGTAAAGGTGGGCCTGCCTTCTGACCCGAAGACCGAGGTCGGCGCCCTGGTTCACCCTGAGCACTACGAGAAGGTCACCTCGTACATCGAGATTGGCAAGCAGGAAGCCAAGCTGGCCGCCGGCGGCGAGCGCCCAGAGGGTTTCGAAGAGGGCAACTTTGTGCAGCCGACCGTCTTCGTTGACGTCGACCCATCCGCCCGCATCTTCCAGGAAGAAATCTTCGGTCCGGTCGTTGCGATCACCCCGTTCGACACCGACGAGGAAGCGCTCGAGCTGGCCAACAACACCAAGTACGGTCTGGCCGCATATGTCTGGACCTCCGACCTCAAGCGTGCGCACAACTTCGCGCAGAACGTGGAGGCCGGCATGGTCTGGCTCAACTCGAATAACGTCCGCGACCTGCGTACCCCATTCGGCGGCGTGAAGGCTTCCGGCTTGGGCCATGAGGGTGGCTACCGTTCCATCGATTTCTACACCGACCAGCAGGCAGTCCACATCAACCTCGACAAGGTTCACAACCCGGTCTTCGGCAAGCAGGACTAAATCCTTTTTCTCTCACCTAGTTTTCACCCAAGGAGCACATCATGACCAACGTTCAAGCACCGGATATCCTGCGTTGCGCCTACATGGAGATCGTTGTTACCGATCTTGAGGCTTCCCGTAAGTTCTACGTGGATACCTTAGGCCTCGTCGTGACCGAGGAAGATGACAACGCGATCTACCTACGCACCTACGAGGAGTTCATCCACCACAACCTGGTGCTGCGCAAGGGCCCTGTTCCGGCAGTGGCGGCCTTCTCCTACCGCGTGCGTAGCCCCGAAGATCTGGACCGCGCTGAGGAGTTTTACAAGGCCCGCGGCTGCGAGGTTCGTCGCAACAAGGACGGCTTTGTCAAGGGTGTCGGCGACTCTGTGCGTGTGCAGGATCCGTTGGGCTTCCCATACGAGTTCTTCTACGAGGTAGAGCACCGCGAGCGTCTGGCGTGGAGCTATGACGCCCATATCCCGGGCGCGTTGGTTCGCTTGGATCACTTCAATCAGATCACCCCGGATGTTCCGAAGGCCGTGGATTACATGGAGGATCTTGGCTTCCGCATCACTGAGGATATCCGCGATGAGCAGGGCACCGTCTATGCCGCATGGATGCGCCGTAAGCCGACCGTCCACGACACTGCAATGACTGGTGGTGACGGCCCGCGCATGCACCACATCGCGTTCGCTACCCACGAGAAGCACAACATCATCGCCATCTGCGACAAGCTTGGCGCTCTCCGCGAGTCTGACGCTATCGAGCGTGGCCCAGGCCGTCATGGCGTTTCCAATGCCTACTACCTCTACTTGCGCGACCCGGATGGTCACCGCGTGGAGATCTACACCCAGGATTACTACACCGGCGACCCAGACAACCCGGTTGTCACCTGGGACGTCCACGACAACCAGCGTCGCGACTGGTGGGGTACCCCGGTTGTTCCTTCTTGGTACCGCGACGGCTCCACCGTCCTCGACCTCGATGGCAATCCGGTTCCGCTGGTCGAGCGCACCGATGAGTCCGAGATGGCGCAGACCATCGGCGCGGATGGCTTCTCCTACACCCGCAAGGAAGATTCCGAGGAGATGCCGGAGTGGAAGCAGGGCGAGTTCAAGCTCGGCAACCAGCTCTAAAGCTCTCATGGATGCTGGACTGTGATTTCAAGGTTGATTAAAACCCAGAAATGCGGTCCAGCTTTTCTGCATGTTTCACGTGAAACAACGAACTAAGGAATTCGACAATGTTAGATAGCAAGCAACATATAGCCATCGCGGATGAGCTGGCGCAGGCCGAGCGCGACCGCACGATGATTCCTCTGCTGAGCACTCGTTTCCCGGACATGGGTGTGGAGGATTCTTATGCCATCCAGGGTGAGTGGGTAAAGCGCGGCATCGCCGGTGGGCGGCGCCTCGTTGGCCGCAAGATTGGTCTGACCTCCAAGGTGATGCAGGAGGCAACCGGTATTACCGAACCGGACTACGGTGCCATCTTTGCGGACCAGGTCTATGAGAACGGATCCGCTATCGAGCACGCGCAGTTCTCGAACGTGCGCATCGAGGTGGAGCTCGCCTTTGTTCTCAAGGAGGACCTGGCGGGGCCTAACTGCAGCATCTTTGACGTGCTCCGCGCGACCGATTACGTGGTGCCAGCCTTGGAGATCCTCTCCTCCCGCATTGAGATGAAGGGCCGCACCATCGTGGACACCATCTCTGACAACGCGGCGCTCGGTGCGATGGTTTATGGCGGCAACCCAGTCCGTCCCGAAGACGTTGACCTCCGTTGGGTCTCCGCCCTCCTCTATCGCAATGAATCCATCGAAGACACCGGCGTCGCCGCGGCGGTGCTCAACCATCCGGCGATGGGCGTCGCCTGGCTGGCGAACAAGCTGCATGCCCACGGCGACACTTTGAAGAAGGGCGACATCATCCTCGCCGGCTCCTTCACCAAGCCGATGTGGGTGGAGCCGGGCGATGCCGTCCACGCCGATTACGGAAAGTTGGGAGCAATCACATGCCGATTCCAGTAGAACTTCCGCCAACCTTCACGCGCGCGCTTGACGACGCCCCCTTGATCGGCGCCTGGATCTGCTCCGGCTCCCAGGTGGCGGCGGAGATTGTTGCTTCCGCCGGTTTCGATTGGCTGCTCATTGATGGCGAGCACTCCCCTTATAGCTTGGAGACCATCGCAGAATTGCTTCGGGCCACAGATGTGTATGGGCCAACCCGCATGGTGCGTGTTCCGGTTAATGATACCGCACTTATCAAGCAATACCTAGATGTTGGTGCCCAGAATCTGATGGTGCCTATGGTCGATACTGCAGCCGAGGCCGAGAAGGCTGTAGCGGCAATGTATTACCCACCGCGCGGTGTGCGCGGCGTCGGCAGTGCGTTGGCTCGTTCTTCCCGCTGGAATGGTGTGGAGGGGTATTTGCAGAAGGCCGCTGAGACCGTCAGCCTGACCGTGCAGATTGAGTCCTTCACCGCTGTGGAGAACGCGGCGGAGATCGCGGCAGTCGATGGTGTTGACCAAGTATTTGTCGGCCCATCGGATTTGGCGGCCTCAATGGGGCTGCTGGGACAGCAGACTCACCCAGACGTGCTGGACGCTGTGCAGCGTACTTTCGATGCGGTCCGTGCCGCGGACAAGCCGGTGGGCGTCAACGCTTTCAATCTGGAGCAGGCGCAGCGTTATCTCGACGCAGGTGCGTTGTTTGCGCTGGTAGGCGCTGATGTACAGCTTCTGTCCGGTGCGGCGCGTACGCTGGCGGACAAATTCTCGAAGAAAGGTTAGCAACTTTTATGACCATCAATGTTGAGCAACTGTTGGCCAAGGTTCCGACCGGACTGCTGATTAACGGGCAGTGGCGCGATGCTGCGTCAGGTGAGACCTTCGACGTGGAGAATCCCGCCACCGGTGAGGTACTAGCCACATTGGCTTCGGGTAACTCGGAGGATGCCGTGGCCGCGCTGGATGCCGCCTGTGCCGTCCAGGACGAGTGGGCGCGCACAACCCCGCGCGAGCGTTCTAACATTCTGCGTCGCGCCTTCGAGCTTGTTACCGAGCGCAAAGATGAATTCGCTGCGTTGATGACCTTGGAAATGGGTAAGCCTCTGGCTGAGGCCTACGGTGAGGTCACTTATGGTGCGGAGCATCTGCGCTGGTTCTCTGAGGAAGCCGTGCGTGACTATGGCCGCAGCTTGCCCGCACCGGAGGGCACCCTTCAGATGGTGACCCGCCGTAAGCCGGTGGGTCCGTGCCTGCTTATCACCCCGTGGAACTTCCCACTCGCCATGGCTACCCGCAAGGTTGCGCCGGCGGTTGCTGCGGGCTGCACCATGGTGCTCAAGCCAGCGAAGCTGACTCCGCTGACCGCTCAGTACTTCGCCCAGACCATGATTGACGCGGGTCTTCCGGAGGGCGTTCTGAACGTCGTGGCGGGCAAGTCCGCTTCCGCCATTTCTGAGCCGGTCATGGCTGACTCGCGCCTGCGCAAGGTGTCTTTTACTGGCTCTACTCCGGTGGGTAAGACCTTGTTGAAGGCTGCTGCGGACAACGTTCTGCGCACCTCCATGGAGCTCGGTGGCAACGCGCCGTTCATCGTCTTCGAGGACGCAGACTTGGATCAAGCTGTAGCGGGTGCGATGGGCGCGAAGATGCGCAACATTGGTGAGGCTTGCACTGCAGCTAATCGCTTTATCGTGCACGAGTCCGTGGCCGAAGAGTTCGCACAGAAGTTTGCAGCCAAGATCTCTGAGCTCAAGGTGGGCAACGGCATGGATGAGGGCGTTACCTGTGGGCCGCTCATTGAGAAGAAGGCTCAGGACAACGTCGCCGCGCTCGTCGAAGACGCCGTCGCCAAGGGTGCCAAAGTCCTCGTCGGCGGCAGCCGTGGTGAGGGTGCTGGCTACTTCTACGAGCCGACCGTCCTGACCAATGTTTCACGTGAATCACGCGTGGCGCAGGAGGAGATCTTCGGACCGGTTGCGCCGATCCTCACCTTCAGCGATGAAGCCGAGGCCATCGAGCTGGCCAACGACACCGAGTATGGCCTGGCCTCCTATGTGTTCACGGAAGACTCCGACCGTATGTGGCGCCTGGGCGATGGCCTAGAGTTCGGCCTCATGGGCTTTAACGCCGGCGTCATCTCTAATGCCGCTGCCCCATTCGGTGGCGTCAAGCAGTCCGGCATGGGCCGCGAGGGCGGCGCCGAGGGCATCGAGGAGTACACCTCGCTGCAGTACATCGGTGTGCGTAACCCATACGCCAACCGATAAGGAATATAAGAAAAGCAGCCACTTCGATGGGGTGGCTGCTTTAGGTTTTAACGAGGGTCGCGCTCGCAACCAACGCCATCGCCATCACGATCAAACTTCGACATGAAGCCAGGATCGCCAGAGCGGATTGGGCGGCCAATGGAGTTCCACACGGCAGTGCAGTTTGCATAGCTGGCGGTGACGCGAGCAGGGGCGGGTGCCATCACGCGAGGTGGGGCTGGAGCTGGCCTAGGGGCGGGAGCGGGAGCTGGTGCCGGTGCTGGCGCAGGGGCGGGAGCTGGTGCTGGAGGATTCGGAATAATTCCAGGCAGCGGATTGGGGATCATGCGCTGTTGAACAGCCCAATAGACTCCGCCCGCGATGAGGCCGGCCAATGCGAGAGCGCCAACGACAGAGCCAACAATTACCCCGGTATCAGGTTCAGAGGACTGGGAGTTGGTGGCGGTATCTTGTTCGGCTGTAACGCTCGTTTCGGAGGCAACCGGAGCGTTAACTTCTTGTGCTTGCGCTGGAGAGATAGCGCCAAATGAGAGGGCCGCTGCAAGCAGTAGGCCAAGAGATTTCTTCTTCACAAATTTATTATGCGACTACGCAGAGCCGTATAGGGGCTAAATGGGAGATTTACCCCCATTTAGAAGTCTTAAAGGGATGGACTGCGAAACGGGCGCGATAAGCGCTGGGAGAAAGCCCGAACTCAGTCTTGAAGATGCGCGAGAAATGCGAAGGATCGTGCAGGCCGTAGCGCGCGGCGATGGTGCCAATGGATTCCTTGGCATTTACGGGGTTTGTTAGCTCCTCCCGTGCTTTCTCTAGTCGGCGGCTGCGGATATAGGAGCTTACTGACAGGCCTTGTGCGGCGAAGCGGGAATGGAGATGGCGCACGGATACGAAAAGCGCCGTGGCGATGGCGCTTGGGGAAAGATCTGCATCACCCAAATGCTGCTCGATATATGAGGTGGCCTGGTTGAATAACAAATTCTTCGAGTCAGAAGCGGTGTCGATTTCAGAAGAGAACACTGTGACCAACATGTTCAAGGCGGAGTGAACAAGGGCCGGGGCGTGCGGGCCTTCGAGCACGTCGAGGTTATTGGCCAGCTGCTCGAAAAGCGGCACTGCCACCTTGCCCAAGCCATGATCACGGGAAACTGGGCTCGCAGTTAGCTGCTGAATCTGCGCCGGTGTGAGGCTAAGTAGGCTCTGTGGAAAGTGAACGATAAGAGTGTGCTGCTCGACGGGATATTCAAGAACATAAGGCCGTTGAGTGACATACAGTGCTAAGTCACCGGGATGAAGCTCGCAGGTTCGGCCATCTTGAGCCATGGTGGAGCGGCCGGAAAGTTGAAGGCTGAGCTTGCAAAAGGGGGCGTCGGCAAGCGCTGCGTTTTCCCTTTTTACCGAATGGGGCGCGGTGTGCATGTCAAAGAGGGAGACCTCCCCCACCCTGGTGCTGGTGAGCTGGGCCCAAAAGGTGCTCGCCTCGGGTGCGTGAACCTCCAGCTTGCCGAAGGTCTCCGAAGACGCCGCGCGCCAGGCCGCGAGGTCATAGTGCGAGGAAGTGTTGGGCATATTAGTACTATACAGTGACTTCAAGCACATTTTTGAACAAGTTTTGTGCACTTAAAGTCAAGTGGAATTTTGTGTTGTAGGTAACAATGGGCGAAACTTTGCACACCTCGACCAAGGAGAATAAATGTCGCAGTTCGCCACGTATGAAGATCTTCTCGCAACCATCACCGCTGATGAGGGCCGCGAAATCATCAACCCGGCCACCGAAGAGGTTGTGGGTGTCGCGCCGGAAGGCAACGTTGAGGAGCTCAATGCGGCGGTCGAGCGTGCGGTTCAGGCGCAGAAGTCCTTTGCAAAGCTCAGCGATTCTGAGCGCTGTGACCTCCTGCTCAAGGCTGCGGACGCCATTGAGGCTTCCGCGGAGCCGCTGGTGGAGCTGCTCTCCCGCGAGCAGGGCAAGCCGCTGAACGGCCCGAATGCTCGCTTCGAGGTTGGTGCGTGCTCCGCGTGGCTGCGCGCGACGGCGTCCTTCGAGTCCCCTGATTACACCGCTGTCGATGATGACATCACCGCGACCGTGCACTACCGTCCGCTCGGCGTCGTCGGTGCGATTGGCCCGTGGAACTGGCCGATGATGATCACCATTTGGCAGATTGCCCCGGCCCTACGCATGGGTAATGCCGTGGTGGTTAAGCCTTCCGAGTACACCCCGCTGTCCGTCCTGGCGCTCATCAAGGTCTTTAATTCCGTGCTTCCGGAAGGCGTCCTGCAGGTTGTCACCGGTGACGGCGCGGTAGGCGCAGCGCTGACCACTCACGCGGACATCGACAAGATCATGTTCACCGGCTCCACTGCGACCGGCAAGAAGATCGTCGAGTCCTCTGCCGCGAACCTGCAGCGCCTCACCCTTGAGCTCGGCGGTAACGATGCGGGCATCGTGCTTGACGACGCCGACCCAGCCGCCATCGCCGGCGACCTTTTCTGGGGCGCGTTCATCAACACTGGACAAACCTGCGCGGCAATGAAGCGCCTGTACGTGCCGGAATCGCTTTACGACGCCGTCTGCGAAGCCCTCGTCGAGGTAGCCAAGGCCTCGCCGATGGGTGTGGGCTTGGAAGAAGAAAACGTGCTCGGCCCGCTGCAGAACAAGCAGCAGTTCGACATCGTGGACAAGCTCGTCAACGCCGCCAAGGACTCCGGCGCCCGCGTGCTGCTGGGCGGTGACCCGGACTATGACGCGCCGGGCTACTTCTACCCCACCACCCTGGTGGCGGACATCGACCCGGATAACGCGCTGGTCGTCGAGGAGCAGTTCGGCCCGGCACTGCCGATTGTGAAGTACACAGACCTGGATTGGGCCATCGAGCAGGCCAACAAGCTTGACGTGGGCTTGGGCTCTTCCGTGTGGTCCTCCAACCGTGAGCGCGCTCTGGAAGTTGCCGCGCAGCTGGAGGCTGGCACCACGTGGATCAACAGCCACGGTGCCGTAGATCCGCGCGTGCCGTTCGGCGGCATCAAGTCCTCCGGCTACGGCGTGGAGTTTGGCACCGAGGGCCTCAAGGGCCTGGCCTACCCGCAGATTATCAACGGCTAAAACCGCCGTGGCGCTGCTATTCTAAGCGCCATGAGCACCGCCAACGTCCCGGAGATCGAGTACGCAGCCTTCGACGCAATGAAGGAGGTTGCGTCCTCGCTGAAAGCTGCCTATTTCCACCAGCAGCTTGCGACCGACAGTGAGCTAGAAATTAAGTATTGGACTGCACAAGAGGATTTTGTCCAGCGCATTGTGAGTGGTGTTGATAACACCGACCTTGAGGAAATCCGTGCCGCAGCGGAATTCTTTGCTCGCTTGCTCGATGAGCTTGAAACCCGCGCAAAGGTGGCGTGACAGTGCTGAAGGCTGCGGATTTTCCGGTCGATGATGCTTTTAAACGCCGCGTCCTTGAGCGGCGTATCGCGTATCTCTTTCGCCAGCCATCCGCGGAACCTGAGGTCATCTACCTAGCAGGACAACCAGCATCGGGAAAGTCTTCGGTGATTGAGACGCTTACGCACGACCATGTTGTCCTAGCTTCGGATGAATTGCGTAAGTATCACCCCGCCCTCGACGAAATCATGGAGCGCGACCCCCTGCGCATGGATGTGCTCACCAACGGTCCGGTCCCCTATTGGATGTCCTCGCTGATCGAGGATGGCCGGCAGCACGGCCACTCCCTCATCATTGAGAACACGCTGTCCAACCCGGAATTCATCGCGGGTGAGATAGCCAAGTTTCGCTCCGCGGGTTTCCGCGTGAGGGTCGTGGGCTTGGCGGTGGCGCAGGAGGTCTCCAGGCTCGGTGTCGTCCAGCGCTACCTGGAGGCGCAGCGCGTGAGCCGCTACCCGCGCTGGACCAATGAGGTTTCCCATACGTCGGGCTTTAAGGCCATCGTCCCAGGGCTTCAAGCGATTGCCCCGCTTGTCGACGACCTCGAGATCCGCACCCGCGACGGCCGCACCTTGAGCGGTATCGAGGATATTGAAGCCGAGCGCGCAACCTGGTTCGACTCCCCCGCCATTCGTGCTGATTGGCTGGCCCGCTTCGACAGCTGCGACTTGAGTGGCCTTGAAGCGGAGAAGCTCACGCAAAACCTCGTGGCTGATGCAGAGCGTATCCGCAAACTTTAAGGCTGTGCCCGTGGAACTGCGCGCCCGGTAGGCGGTGGGAGCTTCGTGTCAAAGCGGCTGCTGGCGAGCTAGCGGTCTGCGAGGTCGAGCAGGCTGAGGATGTCGTCTGCGTTGAATTTAAGTTCAATGTGTAGGTTAGCCGAATAAGAAGCTCTGACAGATGGTGGGGTAATCCTGCTCTGACATCTTATTCCAGCTTGGATGCGCTGGGATTAGGACTGGTCACGTGTGAGAAGGTTTCGTGTACAACTAGTGACATGAACTTTTTATTGCTCGGTGGTACCGGTTTCCTTGGAGGACACATTGCGGCGGCAGCAATCGACCGAGGACATCAAGTTACTTGCCTCGCGCGGGGTAACGGGAAGGTTCCCAACGGAGCCGAATTTGTGAGTTCAGACCGTGACCGTGACGGTGCGTACGATGAGGTTGCGGGGAGAACTTGGGACACCATTGTGGATCTGACGAGTCAGCCGAAGCATGCGCGGGATGCGGCGACGAAACTCCAGGCCAAGCATCGTATATTTGTGTCTTCGAGCAGCGTATATGAGGACCAAGGAAGTATTTCTTCCGAGTCTGATTCCGTAGTCACTCCGCTTGAAATTGACTACATGGAGAACATGGGGCAGTACCCAGCCGCAAAGTCTGCTTGCGAAACGATATATCGCAGCACAAATCGGTCGGTAATGGTAGTTCGCCCCGGTCTGATCGCCGGCTACGGCGACGAAACAGGGCGCAGTGGTTACTACCCGTATCGCTTCGCGCATCCCACGGGTGAGAACGTTATCGTCCCAGACCCAGCGTTTCCCGTCGCTATGATTGATGTGAAAGACCTTGCAGGCTGGATAGTTGAATCTGCAGAAGTTGGGACTTTCGGAACCTTTAACGCTACGGGGTTTGCTACTTCCTTGTCTGATGTGTTCAAGATTTCGCGTGAGTTAACCGCATCGGAGGCTACGGAGCGACCTTACTCTGATGAACTGCTTCTCGCTAATGATGTAACCCCGTGGATGGGTCCAAAATCCTTGCCGTTGTGGGTACCAGGTGAACAGTTTCGCAACATCGCGCTACTCGATTGCGCCGCAGCCTACGAAGCTGGCCTGCGGATTCGTCCGTTGAAGGAAACATTGGCGGATGCGCTGCGATTCGAAGAAGAACAGCAGGGTGAAAGACTTGCTGGACTCAGCGATGAAGAGGAAGTCGTGCTTCGCCAGCGGTTAGAAGATGGTATTTAGCTTCGGAGGAACAGTTTTAGTTGCAGTCGGGACCGTGCTGAGTTGTCCTTGTTCCGCGACTGACTGTGAGAATGAGTCCGAATCTGACTGAGGGCAACTTCGGCGGTGCTAGCTCTTCGTGACGGGGAGCGATCTTGTCTTCTTTCGCCTCTCCGTGGAGTTCTGTTTCGTCATATAACCTCTGGTGTATGTGAAAGGTCGCGAGCAGACCTATTGCAGCAACCCCCTGACACCGTGCAATGGGTAAGCTGAATGAGCAAACGGTTAGAGCGATCGTGGGGAGGAGCCTCGGCATGAGTCTGAAAGATGAGCTGGAGGAGTACGTCCAGAAGACCGTTGATGAACAGTGGGAACGTCGCGCAGGCCAGAAGGTGCCCGACGCCGATGACCTTCCGCTGAAGAACCTTGCTGTCGAGCTCGACGCAACTGTCCTCTACGCGGATCTTGCGTCGTCGACGAAGATGGTCAAGGGGTACAAGGACTGGTTCGCTGCGGAGGTCTACAAGAGCTATCTCTATTGTGCAGCTAAGATTATTCGAGCGCGAGGCGGTATCATCACGGCCTACGACGGGGACCGCGTCATGGGCGTGTTTATCGGAGACTCGAAGAACACCGCCGCCGCAAAGTGCGGGCTCCAGATCAACTGGGCGTCGAAGAATATCGTGGCAGCGAAAGTCGCTGAGAAGTACCCGAAGAGCACCTTCGTGCTCAAGCAGCGGGTCGGCATCGATACCTCGAAGCTTTTCGTCGCCCGAACAGGCATCCGAGGCAGCAATGACTTGGTGTGGGTTGGGAACGCAGCAAACAATGCGGCGAAGTTGGCTGCGCTCGATCCTCGCTACCCGACCTACATCACCGCCGACGTCTACAACAGGCTGAATGAGACCTCGAAGCTAGGGGGTAACCCGAAGCAGAACATGTGGACTGACCTGGGGACCTCCGACATGGGCTATCGGATCTATGGGTCGACGTTCTGGTGGTCTGTCTGACGGGAGATGTCAACTGAGGGAGCTGATCCACTCGTCCATCTGCGGGATGATGGGATTTCCCTGGTACACGGTTCCGATGCCGGGCATCCCCTGCGGTCGGAGTAGGCCTTGGTTGTGATCGTTCAGGTTCGAGTAGAAGACGCCTCCGACGACAACCGGGCTCGATCCCCAACCGCGTCCCGCCAGGTGCGCTAGATGGGCTGCTCTGTTGACGACGTCGCCCATGTACACGACGTCGTTGATCGTGCTGCCGCTGTACCCCGCCTTGATCATGAGAACCCGCCCGTACTCAACGCCTATGCCAATGCTGAGCTGGGTGATCCCTGCCTTTTCGTAGTGGTGGTTTAGGAGCTTCAAGAGAGTATTGGCCTGCGCTGCGGTAGCGAACACATCGTCGATGTGGTTGACCTGCGTCGTCTTGTAGGAGGCCCACACGCAGTCGCCGACGATATTCACCTCACGCACATAGGCGTCTGAGTTTAGGACTGCCACCATTTCCGAGATGAACGACCGGTAGATCTTCGCAAGAACGGGCCTCTTATGCTTCGAAGTTAGGCCGGACGAGTCTCGGATGTCAATGAAGATCGCCGAGCACATGCCGTAGAAGCCGTTGGAGAACGTGAGCTTGTCTCGGTCAGGGAGTCCGTCTACCTCCTCATACGCTCCTGCCGGCTGGTCTAGGATCGCTTGGATCCGGGCCGAGCTGGCCTTCCAGTCATACGGTCTGTAGTTGCCGTCCATTTGCGTCTTAACTGTTCGTGATACCGACAACGAGGGACAGGACTGCGATAGCGGCTCCTGCAGCGAGAGCATACCGGATGGCCCTCTTTGCGGCGGTTGCTTTTACCGTGGCAATCCGAGCATTGACATGTATCTGGTCAGCGAGATCTTTCGTCAGCTCAACAGGGTTAGAGGTCAGTACATGGAGTACCTCGCTGTACTCATGTCTCTTGCCCCTGAAATTTCGATCGATGCTTCCAAAAAACAGTCTGTTGATCGCGTCTCGATCTGCATCCTTGTCCTTGACTCTCGGGGTCAGTGTCCATCCGCACCAAGCGCCGGTAATAAAAAGCAACAAGCAGGTCAACCCAACGAGAGTGTCGAACAATACAGTCCGGGAAGTAACGTCCTTTGCGAGGTTGTATGTCATTGTTGCCATCACCCCGGTGAAGGCAAGTGTCACGCTGGCCTTCGCATCTGAGTGGCGAATCCACTCGTTCACCAATGCGAGTGTCTTCCATGCGTGATCTGGGTTAGGTTCGGGTGAGCTGGCGAGCGTGGTCGCGTCGTGCGGATGGCCCTCGGTGGTCCGTCGTCCACCGCGCCGAAACGGCATTCGAAACATAGCTCTAGAGTACAAAGGTTTACATAGATACTTCAGGAACGTCCATTACACGCGAGTCTCAAATGGGGACCACGAGCCGGCAGTCACGGGTAGAGCTTGAAGATGGTTTACTCTCCTTCCCCCGCAGCTGCCGGGGCTACTGCGGCGGACGCGCCACCTATCGATTCAGAGGTTACCCTGTACTGAAACGTGGTCGAGTTCAAGTTCAACGTGTAACGCGAGGCGTTAATGACGTTTCGCGTTATTGGGGTAGGTTGAAGAGCGCTGTCTCTAACTCCGGTTTTCGTTCGGCCTCGGTCCATTCCGCTACCTCGTGTGAAGAATCTGCAAGCGGTATCAGGCCGTTGAACTATTAGGTTCACCCACAGTTCCCGTGCCTGCACGCATCGAGAAGGACCAGGCGGTGAACTCGAATGACTCGCCTGGTCCAACGTGTGTGTGTGCGCTCGGCGCGTGGTTCAACCCTTATAAGACTTGCCGGTCACAGCCTCAGCGTTTCGCTCGTGCAGCCCGCAGGCCGTTCAAGATCACGATGACTTCGGCGACTTCGTGTACCAACACGACGGCGGCCAGGCCCAGTACACCGCTGATCGCCAGTGGCATCAACACGATGATGATGGCCAGAGACAGCACGATGTTTTGGTTGATGATCCTGCTGCCTCGGCGGGCGTGCTGCAGCGCCTGCGGGATCAGCCGGAGGTCGTGGCCGGTGAAGGCGACGTCAGCGGACTCGATCGCGGCGTCAGAGCCGGTTGCTCCCATCGCAATGCCCACCGTTGCGCCCGCCAGTGCCGGCGCGTCGTTGATGCCGTCGCCGATCATCGCCGTCGGCGTCTTGGAGGAGAGTTCGGCAACGATGCTTGCCTTGTCCTCCGGTCGCAGCTCGGCGCGCACGTCGTCGATTCCGGCGATTTCAGCCAGCGCCCGGGCGGTGCGAGTGTTATCGCCGGTGAGCATGCTCACTTCCACGTCGTTGTCGTGCAGGGACTGCACGGCATCGGGCACCTCGGGCCGCAACTCGTCGCGCACCCCGATCGCCCCGGCGAGAGCGTCATCGACGGTGACTAGGACGCAGGTCTGGCCTTCGGACTCCATACGCTCAACGTCCGCCTTCAGTGGCCCGGCGTCGATCCATCGGGGGCTGCCGACCAGCACCCGTCGGCCTTCGACGGTGCCGCCGATGCCATGACCGGCTTCCTCGCTGATACCCAAGGCGGTGGGCGCTTCGGGCTCCGCTGCCACGATCGCCGCGGCGAGGGGGTGCGTCGATTGCTGCTCAACCGCCGCCGCGAAGGAAAGCACCTGCGCCCGATCGAATCCGTCTGCCGGGACCACTCCGGTAACCTCGGGCTGGTTGCGGGTAAGGGTTCCGGTCTTGTCCACCGCCAGGTGACGGATGCCGCCGAGCCGCTCGAACGCCGCGCCGGACTTGATGACCACGCCGAACTGGCTGGCCGCGCCGATCGCGGCCACGACCGTCAGCGGCACGGAGATTGCCAACGCGCACGGTGACGCTGCGACCAGAACCACCAGGGCACGGGTGATCCACGTCTCGGGGTCGCTCAGCAGCGAGCCAATCACACCGACCAGCACCGCAAGGATCATCACCCCGGGCACTAGGGGTCGGGCAATCCGGTCGGCGATCCGGGCGCGGTCGCCCTTTTCCGCCTGCGCCTGCTCGACCAGGTCGACGAGGGTGGTCAGCGAGTTGTCCGTTCCAGCTGCGGTCGTCTCGACCTCCAGCACACCGGCGGAGTTGATCGCTCCCGCGGGTACCTCGTCGCCGGGCGCAACCTCCTCCGGAATGGATTCTCCGGTGATCGCTGAGGTGTCAAGGCTGGAGCGTCCGGACCGAATGATGCCGTCCGTGGCGATCCGCTCCCCGGGGCGTACGACCATTAGCTCGCCAACCTCAAGGTCCTTCGCAGCGACCTCGGCCGTCGTACCGTCGCGCAGCACGGTCGCGGTTTGCGGTACCAGCTTCAACAGTGCCCGCAGTCCGCCTTGGGCCCGGTCCATCGCCTTGTCTTCAAGCGCCTCGGCGATCGAGTACAGGAACGCCAGCGCCGCGGCCTCTCCGACGAAACCAAGGATCACCGCGCCGACAGCGCTGATCGTCATAAGCAAGCCAATGCCGAGCTTGCGCTTCGTGACAAGGTTCCGGATCGCTCCAGGTGCGAACGTGTAAGCGCCTAACAGCAGGCCAAGCCAATACAGTACCGTTGCGGGCGTCTCCAAGTCGGACCAGTCCAGCGCCAGTCCTGTAATGAGGGCTACGCCGGAGAAGATCGGTAGCAGTAGCTCGGGGTCCTTCCACCATGGCCGATCGAGCTCTTCGATCTCCGTGGCGGGTTCGTGTTCGCATCCACATGCTGAACTCATGCGTCCGTTCCTTTCTCGCCGCAGCCGGGCACCGAGCACTCAGTGTCGATGCAGGGGGCATTCTCGTCGACGGCCAGCGTCGCGTTGACCAGCGCTTCGAGCGCCGCCGCGAGGTGCGGATCGGCAATTTCGTAGCGGGTCTTACGGCCCTCCGGCTCAGCGACGACGATGCCGCAATCGCGTAGGCAGGACAGGTGGTTCGAGACGTTCGAGCGCGTCAGATCCAAGCTTTGCGAAATCTCGGCCGGGTAGCCCGGACCGTCGAGTAGGGTCATCAGGATTCGGGAACGCGTCGGATCAGCCATGGCCCGGCCGAGCCGGTTCATGACGTCGAGGCGTGAAGCAATAGTCAGCATGTACTGAACAATACAACGTGCGCTGAACTATTCAAAATGCACTGAACTGACGGTTGCGCGAAGGTCCGGCGACCTGCAGGAATTAGTCGATGGGATAGAAGATGACTGATCCTTTGTGGTTCGGCTGCCACCCAACGCGGGAGCGACGTGGGCGGCGAGGTTCTCAGAATCTTCACGTTGACGTCTACGCCATCCCGCAAACCTTTACGTGTTTCCATGCGCCCATATGTTCTCTGTGTGCTGACGTAATTGCAGTTTTCTGATTGTTGCAGGCTAACGAGAAAGTAACTTTGCAACAACATACCGTGGAGTTCAAATTTAACGTGTAGCGTTATTGATGCTTCGCGTTATGGGGGATAGGGTGAAGCATGATCCAGTCGTTCGCTGACAAGGACACTGAGCGTCTGTGGAAGCTGCGCCAGCTTGGGTACGCGCAGACTCTTGATGAGTTACGGATTCCCCGGGAAACCGGCTCGAGGCGTTGAAAGGTGATCAGCGGGGTAAGTTCAGCATTTGAATCAACGACCAGTGGCGGATCTGTTTTCGGTGGTCCGCCGCGGGGCCAGAGGAGGTTGAGATCGTTGACTACCACTGACAAGCTCCCTCCGGTTCACCCCGGTGAGATCCTCATGGAGGACTTCCTTAAAGGAATGGGGATCACCCAGCACAAGCTCGCCGTCTCCATCGGCGTTCCGCCCCGCCGGATCAACGAAATTGTTCACGGTAAGCGCGCTGTAACCGCTGACACGGCCCTTCGTCTAGCGAAGTTTTTCGAGATGAGCCCCCAGTTCTGGCTCGGGTTACAGGCTCAATATGACTTGGACGTGGTGGAAGACAAGACCCTCTCGGAAATCGAGCGGATTCACCCGGTCCAAGCTGTCTCAGCGTAGCGGTTACCCGAACCAGGTCCGTCAGCGTGAGGATATGCACGCGGATGGTTCGAACTAGGGAATTTGGGGCCGCCGTCGCGTGGACTTGAGTTCCGAGCGCCGCTTTTTCGCTTCGAGACGGCGTCGTACCGAGCTCCGCGTCGGCTTGGTCCTGCGCCGCGGAGGAGGAGGCGGAGCGAGCGCCTCGCGCAAGAGGGCGGCCATGCGTTCGCGTGCCTCGGCGCGGTTGCGTACCTGTAATCGCTGGGTCGATGCGGTAACGGTAAGGACGGTGCCGTCTAGGCGGTGCTCGAGGTTGTGAAGGACGCGGCGACGCTGGGCGTCGGAAAGCGATGAGCACGTAGCGATATCGACGGAAAGCTGCACTTTGCTGTCCGTAGTATTGACGCCTTGGCCGCCTGGTCCCGACGACTTCGCGAACCGCTCCGTCAGGTCGGCGGCGACGATCACGAGACCCCCAGGGATCCCTGGGCCAGGCGCGATGGTCAGGTCGTTCATACCGCCCAGCTTAGTTAGCGTTGTTTCCGGATCAGACCCGCCGTGCGAGATCAGGGTAGTGTACGACCACTCCGTCACCGTCGACCTCCAACTCGACGTCGACTCCCCGTGTTCCGCTTTCATATCGGGCAGTTTCAGCATCGACGGAGCTGTAGTACTGGTCTGATGCGATCACCTGGAGGGACGGTATATCAATCCAAGCCATGATCAGCTGCGTTTTCGGAACCTGAGTCTCAAGCAGCGTCAAGCGACGAATAGGCATTGTGTTGGTGAGAGGGCACAGACCGAGATCGCAATCGAGTGCGGCTTTCAGGTCGGCTGACTGGACGATACCGGGGGAGGGCAGCTCTTCAGGCTGGGCGCCCTCTTCATTGGTTTCCGCCGACCACACGCCTTGTTCGGACCTTAACAGCTCGAGGCTTCGCCCCCATCCGTCGCCTTCAACGTTCACCGACACACGTTCGGTCATCCAGTTCTCCGCGGCGCGCAGCTCCCACGTGGCCTCGTATCCATCGCCGTATTGCACTCCGGAAGCGGTCAAACCGGCTCCTAAAAAATGAACTGCGGCCTCGTTCCGGATGAGGGGAGTCTCGACATGCTCCCACTTATACGTGCGCTCCATGGTGAGGATTTTACAACGCTCGATGGTGCGAAAAGGCAGGTAGCTTTCGATTTGGACCGCGTACCGAGGAGGAGGCTTACCGGCAGAATGGTGTACTTCGTAAGCCCGCGGCGCAGAAGAATTCCATGAATGAGAGCAGGGCCAACGTGCCCGTTGCCGTCTGCAAAGGGATGAATCGTTTCAAACTGAGCGTGAGCAATTGCGGCCTGGATGAGAGCACCGTGCGAAGCGCCATCGAGGTAAAGACATAAGTCGTCCACGAGGTCATGGACTAGGCCTGGGGGCGCTGGGATGAACTCGGCCCCAATGGGTGTGTGGTTACTTCCACCAATCCAGTTCTGAATAGTGCGAAGACCAGTGGGGATAGAGCCCTTCTCCCCCATCAACTCTCTTTGGAGCTTTTCAAGAAGGCCGATGGAGATGTTGGTTCGGTGGCAAAGCTCTTCTCAATGGAACACAGAACGGTGAGGTTACGCGCAACCTCTTCCGCGCTTTCCTTAAAGCCGCGGACTTCCTCCTTTTGGGCGAGTTCCGCGAGGACAACCTTGTCGACGTTGGGCGCAATACCTTCAATGCGTGAGGAAGAAATCGCCTCAGAACGCATGAGTAAGCGGGCCACAGACTCCAACTGGCCAGAAGCAGCATGACGGTTGAGATCCAAGATCTCTCGCTCGATACGTGCTGCCCGGCTGGTGAGCTCTGGGGAAAACTCCATGCCTTACTTACAAGATGGTCAGGGACATAGACCTAAAAAGGGCCTCCGGCCTTATCGCGCCGGGGAGTGCCGGAGCCTGATTCGGGGATCCAGCTCTCGGTAACGTAGTGAGGCTTGTAGAGGCTATCCATTCGTCAGACAGCAAATGAGTGGTTGGATAACTCTTATCCAACCACTCATTGCGGTTTATGCGCTAGATAAAGCTTAAACATACGGGGTTTCAGGGCCATAATTTGGCCTCAATGAGAATGTCAATGACACCTCAATGGGAAGATCAATGAGAACTCTTGTCATTGAAGAGGAATGAAGTTAGCATTGAGCCGTCATTGTTAACATTGAGGGCGGGTATTCATCGTGAACAATTGGTCCGAGAATCAGCTGAGAGAGCTATTGGCTGAGCTTGAGTTGCGCGGCGGTGATTCAACAACAGTCGAGGTCAAAACCGCTCAAGGGGGCATTCCGGACTCTCTACCGCAGACATTGTGCGCGTTCGCAAACATGCCGAGTGGCGGCCTTATCATTCTCGGTGTCAATGAGAAGGAAGGATTCATTGTCACTGGCATTGAGAATCCTTCGGAGATGGAGGCTGCTCTGGCCTCGCAGGCGCGTCATGCCATCACCCCTCCAGTCACAGTGCATACCGACAGTGTGGCAATAGATGGCACGCATGTCGTGATTGCGGAGGTTACGGGTCTTCCGATTATTGATAAGCCTGCTATCTACAGGGGAGAAGCGTATCTTCGAATGGCTGATGGGGACTACCGTATGAGTGCCTCGGAGCTGCGCATGATGGACGTGGCAAAGCTGCATGCCGAAGAGGCAGTGTCCTATGACACGACGATTGTGGAAGGCACGAGCCTTGCAGACCTAGATAGCGACGTGGTGCAAGATTTCTTGGTTCAGGCGCGGAAAAAGAATCGGCGACTATCGGGACTTACTCAAGATGAGGACGTCTTACGGGCGCTAGCGGTGACGACCGCGACTGGAGAGCTGACCCTTGCTGGCCTGTATGCGCTGGGTTTCTATCCCCAAGGACATTTTCCCTCCTTAGCAGTAACGGTGGCGCAAAGGCTACCAAATGGTTCGAAGCACGGGCGAGTGCTGGGGTTGGAGACCTTTGAGGGGCCCGTTCCGGTGCTGTTGAACTCGGTAATGGGATGGGTAAGGCAACGTTTAGCCGCCGTACGGCGATATCGAGAGGACGGATCAATGGTGGAAGTTCCTGAACTTCCCCTTCCGGCCATTCGAGAGGCCGTGGCTAATGCATTGGTGCACCGTGATCTTGGGCCAAATACGTTGGGTGCGGGTAAATCGATTGATGTCCGCCTACTACCGGACAAGATGGTTATCTCCAGTCCAGGAGGCCTACGGGATCTGACGGTTGAACAGCTCAAGTCGAGAGATCTGGCGCGCCAGGAGATTAACCAGCGGCTCTATAGACTGTGCCGATATCTCAAAGCAGACGATGGCTCTTTTGTTATTGAGGGCGAAGGCGGCGGCGTGCAGCTCATGCTGGATGCCGCGCGAGAGCAAGGACTACCGGAGCCTGACCTGATAGATTCTGGCGTGCAATTTACGGTGAAGATGTGGCGGCCGGACACTCGTGGAGAGGCCCGTATCTGGGAGCCACTACGCAAGGAGGAATCAGGCACCGGCCCGGAACGACGAGTGGATGCACCAGTGACCTTGGAACGCCTGGGTGTTAACGCCCCGCGCGTAGCGGAGGCGCTGCGTACGGCGGCACAACCGCTGTCTATCGGCGAAATAGAAACAGCCACAAACCTTACTCGAGCGCAGGTCCGATATGCGCTGAAGTCACTGGTGAAGGCACGATTCGTGCGTATGGATGGCACGCGCGGTTCACAAGCGACAACCTATGAATGGCTAGCTAACCGCGGGGCTGCAGGCGCTTAACCAGCTGATCGTGGTGGACTGCGGCAAGGCAGCCGGCGTCGACGACGCGCCGTGCTAGCTCCTTGTCCCCCATCTTGGCGGCAAAGGCCATGCCCATGGTGATGTCATGGTCGGGGCGGCCGATGAGCGTAATCTCATCGCCTGGGTTGATGCGGCCGGGCTCGATGATGCGCAGGTAGGAACCGCAATCGCCACGCTCAGTGAAGGACTTGAGCCAGCCGGGCTCGTCCATCCAACCGGAGAAGGTGGCGCAGGGCGTGCGCGGGATAGACACTTCGAGCACGCACTCCCCCACCTGAATCTGCTGGTTGATCAGCATATTCGGCCAGGAGATCCCCTCGGTGGTGAGGTTCTCCCCGAAGTAGCCATCACGCAGCACGCGGTTGAGCGTGCCCTCCCAGTAGTCGAGCTCCTCGCGGGCATAAGCGTAGACGGCCTTCTCGGCACCGCCGTGGTGGGCGTGGTCACCGATGGAATCCCCCACCACGCCGGAGCCGTCACCGTAGTTGGGCCCAGGTATCTCCAGGTCCAGGAAGGGGCGTGGCTGCTTATCGATGCCCGTGTACTCGTGTCGCCCATGCGGCTCGGGGCGGCGGACAGCGACGTTCGTGGAGATAACCTTCATGCTCACCTATTGTGGCACACCTCACGCGCTCACATGCCGCGATCGCGGAAGAGAGCTTCGGCCGTCACGAGGTCGTAGAAGAAGAGGCGGGGGGCGAGCGGCATGACGTCGGCAAGCATGGGCATGTCCTCCTTCAGCAGGGCGTTTTCCGGGATGGCGCCGTGCGCCACCGCGCGGGAAGCCAGCGCGAAGGCGTAGGAGATATACGGCATCCACGCGGCGGCGTTGAGCTCGTCGGCGGTGTTGCCGCTGCCAAAGGCGCTCAGCGCGATGAGCGTGTGGCTCATGGACATGTCCACGCCGGCTTCCTGAACAATCGAGGTCAGGGCCGTTGCATCCTTGCGCAGCTTCTCCACGGTGCCCAGGGCATCGAGCGGGCCGTTGTTAGCAAAACATTCGCGCAGCGCGACGATGCGGGCGGCCTCGCTGGTGAGGTCATCTACCTCAGGCGAGGGGCTCGGTGTGGTGGCGGCCGCGAGCAGCATCGGGCGCGTCAGGCTGTCGACGCCCGAGGTGCGCACGGTGGCGAGCTCTTTCGGCAGCGCGGTATCGGAAGCGACGGCGCCCAAAAGGCCCGGGTAGTTATCCGTTGCTGGGTTATCGCTGGCGACGTCCATGTGGAACAAACGGGTGCGCACCAGGGAACGAGCCTGCTGGTTAACGCTCACACCAGACTGGCCCAGTGCTTGCACGGCTGCGGCTGGGTCGAGGCGCAGATTGTCGATGATGCTGTCGAACATCGCCTGCAGGCGCGGGTTCGGGCTGCGCTGCGAGAGCACGTGCAGGGAACGGAAAGCGTCCCAGAGCTCGAGCGGGGTCCACTCCTTTGAGGCCAAGGCCGGCTCGGCGGCGTCGGTGCCCACGACGAGTGAGGCGCTCGACGGGCGCGCCGGGGCGGCGAGGTTGGAGGAAGCCTGTAGCTCGCGGACGTCGACAAGCAAAGTGCCCTCGAGCTCAGGAGCTTCGAAACCGGCCTCGTTTGGCTCAAGGCGGGTTGGGGCAACGGTTGGGTTGGCCAAAGGCCACGCCCATCCCACGAGGTCAACGGGTTCTTCGAGGTTCTGCTCGATCTCGATGCCCTCCCCAATCAGGCCGCGGCTGGCCAATGGGGACTTGCGGACGGTAGCCAGCGCAGCATAGATGAGGCTCGAGGAAGCCGATGCCTCGTACTCCAGCACGCGGCGCTCCATGCTGCGGCTCAGGTGCGCGGCGCGCTCCTTCTCAGGCAGCTCGGCGAGGTAATCCTCGTAGGACAGCGTGGACCACATGAGGAACAGCTCGCAGGAAGCCTGCTTGCGCACGGCGCTGACCAAAGCGCCATTCGGCACGGACAGGTTGCGCACCGGCTGAGTGGTACGGGAGGTACGCGCGAGCTCCTTGATCTTCTGGCGGGAGTCGATGGTGACGAACTTCGCCAGCGGTAGCGGGCGCGGGGAATGGACGCTGAACTGGGCGTCCTGGTCCAGTTGACCTGCCAGGATGACCGGCTTTTCGTAGTGGATGGTCGGCTCCAAGCCGATGCGTTTGACGCGGGTGAAAAGGGCCTCCGGGATGACGTCGAATTCCAGCTCGTAGCCGGCCTCGCTGGCCACTACCTCGCGGCGGGAGACCTCCGTCTCCTCGAAAGTGCGAGCCTTCTTTTCCAGTACGATCGGCTTCTTCGGCGGCGAGGCGAGCAGGTAACCAAACGCGGAGTGCTTGCCTAAGGCATCGATGAAGCGGAAGTCGGTACCGCGCGGGCCCTCGTTCTTTGCGCGCATGTGCAGGCCCTCGGCCATGGAGATAAAGCGGACGTCGACAAGCGTGTCCTCGTGGTACAGCGAGACCTCGTAGCGGCCGACCCACGGATCCTCGTAGAGATCGGAGGGGAACGCTTCTGCTATGCCGGTGCCGAGGGTTTGCTCGGAGATCTCTTCCTGCTCGCCGTCGACAGGCGCATAGACCAAATCGAGGCGCCACTCCCCTTCTTGGTGCAGCGTTACCTTCGGCGACTGCGTATAAATCGGCTCGCCGTCCAGGCCCTGCGCATTGGGCAAGGTCTTTACGGAAAAGTCCCACTCAAAGAACACTTGCTTATCGATGTCCACCGGCTCGCGTTGTGGCACCTCTACGCGTTGTGGCAGTGGACCAAACTCCCAGCCCGCCCAGATAGCTAGCGGCGTGGCATCCTCCAAGGTGCCCTGTGGGGCGAGCAGCGTGGTCTGATCGTGGATGATAAACGGCGCATCGCTGCTGATGCCGGTGAAGTTAAACTCCGGTGCGAGTGGTTCCTCGCCGTCCATGAGGGTTACCTGGATGGACTTGAAGGGGCCGGGAATGCCCACGCGCAGACGCTCGCCGGCTTCGAAGACGCGGACGGAGTGTGGGCGATCGATGAAGTGGGATTCGACGCGCCACTGCGGTTGCTCCAGTTCGTGCTCCATGAGGTCTGGCAGCGCGATATCCAGGATGCGAGTCTTTGGGTCAAGGCTTAGGCGAGGAGCCTGTTCGAGATAAGAGGACTGGTCTATTGCCGTGGTTTCCAAGCACAGAGTCTCCGCATTCATTTGCCCCATATTAGGACAAATCGCAGCGTGTTGGTAGTGCGCTGGTAGCGGGCTGTGGCGGCTTGTGCAAGGTCATGACGGTTTTGGGCTATGAACTGCACAGTGTGCGCGCCGCCTGGGCCTCGAATTCGTGATTGGGTACTGAGCGTGCGTTTTATCGTCTCACGCGGCAACTGCTGGACCTCGTCTGGAATGCAACCGCGCTGGAGGGAAATACCTTTACGTTGCCGGAGCAGCGCACGCTTCTCGATGGCGTAACCGTCGGCGGAAAGGACCCAGCTGAGCAGCAACAGATTTTGGATTTGTCGGCTGCGTCGGGCTGTTTCGTGGTGATGGCTCAGTAACCGGTGACGGTGGTGGGGTGCGCCTCATGAACGGTGGATTTGTTGAGTTTGATCCAGCTGCGGAGCTGCATGCTGCACATGCTGAGTTGCTCGACTCCCTGGCGTTGCTTGATGCCCAATTGAACGTGGACTGGCCTACTTCTGCTCTGCCACACGTAGCCACTTCTACTTCGACGGCAATAAGCGAACAGCCCGGCTTATGGCTTCTGGGATGCTCATGTTCGCGGGGTCAGGTCCAATGGCCACCGCCCATTTTCAGAACAGTAACCATCAAAGCGTCAACCATCACCCGACTCATAGTGTCAGCTATGAGTCGGATGATGACATTGGATATTAAGACGTCGAAAATGATAATAGCAGCTTGAGCCCTTGAGCCCCTGTTGAGCATGGGTTTTGTCGTTTCTGGGGTTGTTCGTTGGCTCGCTGGAGGTCCGGTGATCTGATGCTCGTCGCCATGACGTCCGCGCGGCAGGTGCGCGTTTCGACCTAAGGGGGTCTGCGCGAGTGCTTGCGTTAGCGGGTATCAGACGAGGGTGTTAGAACAAGAAACCTGGCATCGAGAAGGCTTCTGGCACGTTGTATCTGATTTCGTTGGCTTCTTTGCGGACGTTGATGTTCGAGCTTTCGAGAAGAATCGGGTTCAGGTAGGGCGTTCCTTCGTGAAGAAAGATTGCATTGGAGACGTTGGTTCGAATGTAGGTGGCGCTCTCGCGGGTGAATCCCAGCCGTTGGAGAAGAATAGTTTCCTGTTTCGTTGTGCCGTACTCGATGTACTCGTACCAGTCGTTGCCGAACTGCTCTACCCCGTGGACCTTCTTGTATTCGTTGGAGAATTTGAGGAAGTAGTTCGACAGGCTGAAGAGGATGACATCTTCAAGAACTTTCAAGATTTCACTGATGACGATGTTGCGGTGCTGGAGCGTGTTCTCGTAACGGATCGCTCCTTGCCCTTTGACATAGAGCGTTCCTTGTTGCAGGCGGTACTGGAGGGCACGGTTCATGATCGAACGGAGTCCGTGACCTTCCATCCATTGTGTGAGCAATACGGTGTACCAGCGCAGCATCGTGAGTTGGTTGCTGTACTTATCTGTTTTTCCGAGTGTTTCGGGGTCGTAGACGCGCCATTTGAAGATTGAGGCGAGCCTTTGGAGAAACGCGAGAGTTTCGTCGTAGTTGAACTTCCCGTCCGGGGAGATGCGTGGGTAGTTGAGTCCGGCTCGGACAGCTTGAGTTAAGGATTCTGCTTGGTCGACGGATACGTTGATGTCGTCGTCTTGTTGCCCTTCTCGTTGTGCGAAGGATTCGCGGATTTGGCTGACGGTTTGGTCGTCGAGGTAGTCGGAGAATTCTTCACGCACTAGGCTTTGACGTCCTGTGGTGATGTCGCGCAAGAGCATGAGTCCGAATTTGCGCTTCATGTTGTAGCGTTCGTAGCTTTCATCTCCCTTGGCGAACTCGATCTGTCCTTTTTGGAGATCAGCAACGACCCCTTGCTTCATTTTCTTGCTGATAATTTGTGAGTCAGTTTGCACGGATAGCTTCTGTGCAGGAACGTTCGCTTGTAGGAGTTCCTTGGCTTTTTGCTCGGATGCAAGTTGGTTGCCCACGATGATGAATACGTTGCCGTAGAGGTTGAACTCAATACGCCCGACTCGGCCGATCAGGTTCTTGAAGTCGACTGCTGTCATTCCTGCTTTGCCGACTTTGTTGGTTGTGATGACGAGGTTGTCGGCGGGAAGGTTGACTCCTTCTAGAAGCGTGCTGGTACAAAATAGTGTCGAGATTTTGCCTTCGCGGAACAGGCCTTCGATGCGTTCGCGGATTGCTGGTGGAAGGTAGCCGATGTGGTAGCTGACGCCTCTACGGATGAGACCGCTGAGGTAGTAGTCCTCGTGGACGTCGCGTTCGATGTCTTTTGCGAGAGCGTCCAAGTCTTTATCGTTGAGGTCTGCCAAACCCTCGGCATAGGCACGCGCCGCTTGCACTGCGTGATCTCGGGCAGCATGAAACACGATGGTTTGCCCACGGTGATCTGATCGTCGTGATGATTCACTAACAAATCGGGTTACGCCCTGTGCGGTAGCGTGCTGAGCTTGAAGCGAGGCTAGGTGCGTGAATTCTTGGGTGTGGTCGTTGTAGCTGGAAATGGTGTTCTCGTGCAGGTTGACGAGGTATTTGAACTGCACGACTGGCGAATACTGGGTTGCGACTGCGTTGGTTTCATTCTCGTCAGAGTTTGGATCAACCAGCCTTAGGAGTACCTCTGGGTTGGGAATGTTGGGTGAAGCGAAGACGAAGTGTGGTGGCCTGTGGCGGTGTTGAAGAATCGTCACGGTTTGGTAGTAGAACGGGGCGCGACTGTTCTTGCCTGAAAGCTTGTGCGATTCGTCGAAAAAGACGTACTCGAACTCGATCGCAGGTTTGCCGATCAGAAGGTAAAGCAACCGTTCTGGGGTAAGCACGAAGATGAAATTGTGATCGCCTTCGAGCACGATGTCACCAGCGGCACTGACGATTCGATAGTTGTGCCGTTCCAGGTCTTCGCCAAGGTCAGCGATCAGTTTCGAGCGGGTCTCGTTAATCAGCGCTTTTGACGGCACGATGACCGCAAAGTTGGCCTTCACCCCGGATATGATCTGGTTGGTGATGAAAGTGCGCATGATGAAGGACTTGCCCAAGGATGTCGGGGCTGAGAAGGAAAACTTGCCGTCAGTGAGGCGGCCGTAGATTTTCTTTTGCGGCGCGAAAAACTTCATCGATTTGTCACCGGGTACGGTGAGGTATTCGGCCTGGTAGGCATTGAATGCGGCGTCGAGGATGCCTGCATCGGAAGTCACGCCCAGCTGCTTCAGGCCTGGGTAGTTACCTAGCGTGGTGAAGATTGCAGGAACGTATGCTTTCGTTCGTGCGTCTTGTGGGTAGAGGATGTGGCACAGGAGCGCGATTTCTTGCGCCCACACCCTGTGCCGGTCACGATTGTTAGGGTGGATTGATTTCGACAGCAGATCCGCAAACCGCAGCGCTGCTTCAAGATCCACATCGTATGGTTGACGATCCACCAGCCCCAACCGATGTAAGCCGTAGTTGTAGAGCAGGTTTGTGTACAACTGTTTGAGGAATTCGTTGGAATCGATGTCGGAAAATACGAGATCGCCGACGGTTACTTGCTTGTCAGACATGGCTACCACCTGGCCCGCCCACGAACCCATCCATGATTGCGCCCGCGTCAACGTCTACTTCGTTGAGGGGCAGAACGTAAATGTAGAACGAGTAGTTATCCAAGTTTCGTGTGTTGATCTCGTCGGCGATGCGTTGGGCGTGCGCGGCGATATCTACCTGCATTTTCTGATCGAGTGCAGACCGATACTGCTGATTGTCGTAGTTCTTCGGATTCAAACCGATGTCGTAGCCCAGAAACATCGAATAGGCAGTATCGAACACGGGTGCCCCACCCGGCTTCGGGATCAGCAGATCCTTCACGTAGCCTGCGGTCGCTGCGTCGAGAGTCTTGGTGAACACGGTCTGCTCGGCGAGCTGAACCTCGTCTGAGCGATTCTGCTCGATATCTACAACACGGTCGAATGCTGCAGTGATGGCATCCCCAATATTGCCCACAACGCTGGAGGTTCCAAACACGATACTGCTGGTGGTTCGCTGACCGTCTGGTATGAGTAGGTGGATGGCGTCACAGCGGCTGTGGATCTGGCCTCGGGCTTGGTTGAGCTCGATCTTACTCATCACTTTGGGTGCTTCGAGGATTTGTTCGAGCAGGACGTAGAGCAAGATTTCACCTAACCCCATGCCGTCTTGTTGTGAACGCATCCGGTTTACCGCGTCGAGAGCGACTTCTTCGAGATCGTCTCGTTGCTTATAGCCTTCGTATTCGGCGCGGGAGAAGACGTAGCGTCCAACGTTGCGTTTGAGGAACCTGACGAGGGCTGTGTGGTCGAAGCGGTTGCTTTGGACAGACAGATGGAACAGTCGTAACTGTTCCTCGTTTCGAAGACCTAACGTGTTCGAATGCGCCACCTCGGTGAACGTGGACTCAAACGTGTCGCCTCGCAGCGTTGGCGTGATCGTCGCCTGTGCCATCTCGTCTTCTCTCAAAAGGTGTCCTTCCCGCCTAGAGCTTTTCGAGGATACGCACGAGCTCCGACAAAGTAACCGCCCCGTCAGGAGGAGTGACTCCGTCCTCGAAGACCATGTAGTAGCGATAGCCATTGCCAGACATGTTCGCCCACGCCCGTCCGAGCCTGATCTTGCGGTTAGAATCGTCGTTCTTCAAATGCTCGCCCTTGGACTCGACAACCACGATGGTGCCGCTGGTGGTCATCATGACGAAATCTGGGTAGTGATTGAACGGACCATTGAGGCAAAAACCCTTGCGTTCAATGACGCGGTGCCACCAGCGAACGTTGTCCATTCCGGAGAAACGACCAGCGAGTTCGAGCTCAAAGCCGTTCATCTTGTCTTCGGCCTCATACAGCGACCCGCCAATCAGGGAGCTGGCATGAATGGGCTGGATCGCTTTCGGAAACGGGTATAGCGCTTGAACGTCAACGCGCCGAGTTTCGATGTCCTCATAGAACCTCTTGACCTTATGCGCTTCCAAAAGACCATCGATTTTTTGCTTGACCTTGCTTGCTACCGCATGCGGGTGCTCTTGATAGGTCAGCAGCTGCTCGGTGCCGAACGCTTCAACCATCCGCACAATGTATGCGCGCAAATCAGAGTCAGTGATCGAATTGATCGGTTTGATCCGATCGTAGATGGCGATTGCCGTGTTGCGTTTTTGTCCTTCGACGCTCAGTTTCGAGAAGTGTTCGCGCATGAATTTCTGATCGGTACTCGACATCCGGAAGGCTTTAGGAACCTCGGAGTCTTTTCGCACGTCGATCTTGTACATCTGCTCGTCTGCCGTTGACAGGTCAATGTCGATGTCTTTCGTCTTTAAGTCAAAGTCACCGGCTAGTGCCTCGTGCTTGAGCTCGTTGTATCCCTCATGAGCAGTAGGGAACAATGCTGATCCGGGTTCTTGGATGACGAATTGGGGAAGGCGAAGGGTTTCGATCTCGTCAGCAAATTCGGGGTTCACGAAGCTCGTGTCCACAGCATCCTTCAAATCCGAGGGAACGTAACCCTCACCCATCTGTGCGGCTTTTTCGGCCTCCTGCTCATAGTCCACACCCTGCTGAACCGCCTGCTCGATCATCGAAGCAACCGTCGGATCCGGCGAAGGATCCTGTGAACTAATGGACTCGTCTCGCGCATCCAGATCAGCTGCAACCGCTTCTTCGTCAAACTCCAAAAACTCTTCTACATCCACACTCTGCTCCGGGTCGGCAGGCGTCGGGGCAGGTTGGGTTGACTGGCTCGTGTTGGTGAAGTCGAAAGCTATTTGGTCGGCTGCGCGGAAGTCGCGCTTGGAGAATCCTGCACTGTTGAGACCCGCAACGATCTGATTGAGCGTGGCCCCGAAATCGTTCGAGGAGGTCAACACGTAACTCATGTTCAACAGCATGTTCGGTTGCTGCTTAGCGTGGGGTTGGCGCAGAACACGGCCAAGAATCTGTTCAACATCGACCTGGCTGGTCTTGTTTGCCAACGACGCCAAAATATAGGCGAAGGGACAATCCCAACCTTCCTTTAACGCGTTCACGGTGATGATGAACCTGATTGGGCACTCCTTGCTCAGCAGGTCAACGCCCTTGAGCTCGTTCACGTCGGCGGTCTTGATCGCGATCTGTTCTGCAGGAATACCAGCTTTGACGAGCTTGTCGCGCAGCCGCTCAAACGAGGTAGCGTCCTCGCTGGTCTTCGGCTGAGCTTGAAACAACACGATCGGTCGAATATAGGAGCCGCCATTCTCGTGCTGTTGTGTTGCGGCGATTTCTAGTGAACGGCGAAGGTCGATCGCGTCAGTGACAACATCCTTTTGTGACGCCCGGTTATATGCGATGACTGGAAGTTTGACCATGTTCTCGTTTTTGAGTGAGAGCGCATCCACATACGAGATCACATTCGCTTGTCGTTTCGGGGTTGCGGTCAGATCAAGAATGAATGCTGGATTGAAATTGGTGAGCATCTCCTGGCTCAACGTGCTCGTCGCGTGATGCGACTCATCCACGATCACAACCGGATTCAACTGGTTAATCACCTGAAACAGTGCAGTCTCATCCGCGTTCTCGATCGGCTGCTCCGGGGCACCAAACGCAGTCGCGAATGGTGCCAGATTCCCGTTCGCTTGGTATGCCTTACGCCCATCCTTTGTCCGTGAGCGGAACGAGTCATACGAGAGCACCATCACTGACAACTGCTCAGCCACCGTCGATGGGCTGAAATTCTGACCAGCCAGCAGTTCTTCCTTCGAATACACCTCAACTCGGCCACCGAAATCAGTATTCAGCTTTTGTCGATACGGGTGTAAGGGATCCTTCAACGTAGCCAACGTCTGCGTCAAAATCGAATCTGACGGCACCAGCCACACCACGGCCTTCTTCCGCGTCGGCGGCAGCGCCTCGAAAATCGGCTTCACCGACGCACAAGCCAAGAACGTCTTCCCACCGCCAGTTGGAACCTTGTAACACACGTGGGGGACGCGATCGATCACGTTCTGGTAGCCCAGCATCTGCGGGGTGCCAACCTCGATCTGGTGAGACTCCCAAAACACCTTAAAAGCATCACTCAGCGTGGGCTGCTCGTTGACCTGCATCAGGAAATCCTCCAGATCGGCAACCACCCGGTTTTGATACTTCTTCAACTCCATGTCCAATACTCCTTAGAGACGGGTGATATCCCGAGGGATCTTCTTAAACGCGATATTCAGCGAGCACAGCTCCTCATCCGACAACAAACAGGTATCGGCATAAATAACATACGAACTAGCCGCACACTCAGGAGGAATCGAAGCCAGATAGCCACGATCCAAACTCGTCACACGATCCGGCTCGAACACGAAAAAGAACGCCGCATCCTCATATCGTCCTAAGAAATACGGATGGGCACTGGGCGGATTCGAGAACGGCTGCCCCGTCTCGGTGAACCACACATACTCACGAACCTGCTTAAGTGGAACATCGGGATTCAAATCACCATCAACAAGAAGCGGCGCGCCTAACTCGTAGAAAGAGAATGACCCTCCTGTTCCGGGAACTTCATCCTTATCGGTGCGGTATCCGTCGATCACTCGTTTGGCCCGCTCTGCCGTGATTGATTCTGCGTAGTCGCTGAGCTCTACGAGGATGAATTTTCTGTCTGCGTCGTCGTACATATTTGAATTGAGCACGGCGTGTGCGGTCGTTCCTGAGCCTGCGAATGAGTCTAAGACGATGCCGTCTGTATTGCCATGCAGGGCGATAATCCATTCGATTAGTGATAGTGGTTTAGGGGTGTCGAATTTCTTGTTTCCAAAGATTGCCTTGATTACTGCAGTCGCGTCGGCGTTAGTTCCATAGCCATCGAGCCACGTATTCCATCCGAATGATTTTTTTACGTCACGAATTTTCTCGTATGGAACCCAGCGCTCAGTTTCTCCATTTACAACAACCCCTGGGTCGTATGATGTTTTCTCCCAGTGAGCAGCCTCAGGATTGTCCAATAACTCTGACATACCTGCGTGAGCAGGACTCCAACGCCAGTAGCCGTCAGACCCGTCATTCTTGATTGGGAATACTTCTCCACCATTGGGTGCAGTAATGGGGAACCACAACGTCGGTCGATCTGATCGGTCGGAAGTTGCACCCCATTTTCGTAACTCACGCCCTTTTCGATACGGGCCCTTGCTGTCCTTGAGGTCAAGCTTCCCAGTTGTCTTCTCTTCTTTGACAAGACTTGATTGGTCACCCTTGGTGTAGAACAAAATGTATTCGTGCCCTGTTCGCAGGGCCGTTTTATCTTTCCCTCCACTTGGTTCAGAGCGCACTGGCGCACAAGCAAGTCGGTTTGCAGGGCCAAAGATTTCGTCCATGATGCAGCCTAGGTTGGACAGCTCTGTGTCACTTATCGAGACAGCAATCAATCCGTTTCTGGCTAGCAGGCGATGGAGAAGTCTTAGCCGTGGGTACATCATGCATAGCCATTTGTCATGGCGGGAGAGGTCTTCGCCTTCTTTGCCGACGACTTCGCCAAGCCATTTCTTGATTCGTGGGTCGTTGACGGCGTCGTTGTAGATCCAGCCTTCGTTGCCTGTGTTATAGGGAGGATCGATATAAATGCAGTCAACCTTGCCTTCGTACTTTGGTAGTAGAGCTTTGAGGGCTTCGAGGTTGTCACCATGAATAATCATGTTCTGTGAGCCGTTGTCCCCATCGTGTTGGCCGTGCTCGTCATATGAGTATTGGCGGTCGAGGACGCGGTAGGGAACGTCGAGGTGGTGGGTGATCACCTTGTCTTTGCCGACCCAGTTCAGTTCTGGCATTAGCGTTCCTCCTTAGGCTCGTGAGGGTTGTTGGGATGTGGTTCTTCTGCGGCTTGACCGGTGCGGACCCATTCGTCGATTTCTGAGAGTTTGAACTTCCAGACCCTGCCGACTTTATAGGCAGGGAGATTATGGGTTGTTATCCATTTCGTGATGGTTTCCCGGCGCACCCCGAGGTGGGCTTGCGCTTCTTTCATGGTGACCCAGTTTTCTAATTCAGCTTCGCTCATCGTTCCTGCCTTATCGCGTGAAGATCCGGGTTAATAACTGTGGCATTGACATTGAATGTTGTAGTCGCTTGAGGGAAGCAGTTCTCGCCTTCCTGGTTGCGCATTTCCCAGTGGCTTGAGGCAGCACCTTCATAGCCTTGCGCCCGAAACGTGCAAGAAATCTTGATGAACTTCGCTGTCGCCGGTGGGCTGTCAGGAATGGCGATCTGTGTGGTGCCGACGGGTCGTAGTCGCGGGTCTGTTGGATTCGTACAGATGAGTGTCCGACTGGTCCAGTCGATGCTGCCAACGTTGCGCAGTGTCCATGTGTGAGTGAACTCGACCCAAAATCCTGGCTTGTGTTTTTGCAGTGCGGGCGGTTGCGTCACGTCGACGCGATCTCCTTGATAGAGCGGCTGCGGCGCGGGGTTTATTTCTTCTGGTTCCTGGTCTTCAAGGCGAAGTTGGTAGCAGTGTTCAAGGACATCGCAATGGTCTGGGTCATGGATGATCGCGTCGAACCAATCTGTGAGTGCCCAAATGAATGCTTCTGGTTCGATAGTGAGGGTTGAGGGCAGTCCGGCATCTTTGCCGACTTCTTGGCAACGATCATCCAACGTGCGCTTCGTGCTTGGGAGGGGCCTCAGGTGGGCAAGAAGGAAATCATGCAACGATTTCTTGCTCACCTGTGTAGGAAATGACTCGTATTGCGGTTCGGAGATCGGTTTTGCCCCGGTAAAGATCTTGCGTGCGTACTCGTCGTCTAACCGCTCTGCACTGCCAGCGTGTTGGAATACGGCTTGGACGAATTTTGCCTGGTTAGTGATGGGACTCTTCCGCTTGTAAACAGCGCGACAAAACTCGGGCAAACCCATATGCGTCACGCTCCTCTATGCCGAGTCCCAAAACTAGTCCCAGAAGTCCCAGTTTTTGCTTCCCTCAACGATCTGAAGTCCCAAAACCACAGCGTTTGATGAGTATGTGAGCAAAACACGAGCCGACGAGACGAACAACTGTCATCTCATTATCGCACGCCGACTCGCGCGAACGCTCATGAACACGCACCAACTGGTGGTGGGTGCCCTGATCGTGGCGAAGGAGGTGAAGCACATGGGTAAGAACCGTAAGCAGACGTCGGCGAAGGTGGCGTCCAAAGCGTCGAAGATTCTGACCGATGGTCGTTCATCGGAACGGACCAAGTCTGTTGCCGCGTCGGCATTAGCGCAGGCCAGGCCATCTAAGCGCGGCAAGTAGCCGCAACCACTCCTGCCTGGTGTGAGTACTTCTCGAGCCAAGCAGTGGAGGCGGTAGTGCTGGTGGCCACCGGCACTGACGTTCTCCGAAGCCTGAGCGTGATTGTTCGGGAGCTCATCTGGCGGATGAGCGAAGCCCTATGGCGGGTGCAGGCCGTGGGGTTCGACAAAAGATTCACTAGTGAGACCTGCTCTGGAAGCGCTCGGCGGGTCACCTCACCCAACCCCTCTTTGTTGAGGGACGGGTGGGGTGGCTCGCCTTTGTCGTCTTCCTAGCAGTTCTCACCAGTGATCTGAGCCAAACAGATCAGGTCTCCAAATCACCGGGATTCCCGGAGAAATGGAGATCCTTCGATGAAGGTCACCTTCAAGCACGAAGCAGATAACAACAAGAACGAGTCCATCACTGACACTTTCGACATTGACCCTAGCGAGTTCGCTCTCATGATCGTTACCGACCGGCAGCAACGTGCTGCAGCTACTGGTGTTCCGCTTGATCAGGTTAAGCCCCGCACCGCACAGAAAATCCTGGACGAGTTGTGGAACGCCGAGGAAGCTGCCACGCATCAGGCGGTTCGCGCCGATCGCGGCAAGGGTAAGAAGAAATGCACGTGCGGGGCTGGGTGCGGTCCTCGACGTGGATGCCGCATCCCGAATAACAAGCCGTTTTCGTATGAGCAGATGCTCGACATCGATCTTGATCCAGCTTCACCGGGTATCAGCGCCGAGGATCAGGTTATTGAACGTGAAGACACCGTCGAGCGTGCCCGTGAGCTCGAGGTTATGCGTGACGTCATCGCTGGTTTGGATCCTCAGCATCGTGAGGTGATGACGCGCCTTCTCGCAACCAGCAAGCTCAATCAGGCGCAAGTGGCGCGCGATATGGGGTTGACCCGTGCTCGGGTATCGCAGCTGGTGGCAGAGGTGAAACCGCTGATCCGACAGGCGGTTGAGGATACCCGATTTAACACTTTCGGTGGTGTCGGCAGTGGGGTGAGGCCCTTAACCCTTGTGCCGCCCGGCACGACTTTCTCTCGACGGGGTCTCGGAAAGGAACCCCGCCATGGGAAACCAGATTCAAACATTTACCAACGACGTGTTCGGCACCATTCGCGTCATCACCAATGATGGTCAGATCCTGTTTTGTGGGAAGGATATCGCCGCCGCGCTCGGGTATGCCAATCCCTGCAAGGCAGTACGCGATCATGCTCACGCCGATGGGGGTCTAAAACGTTACCCCATCGTCGACGCCATGGGATGCGAACAAGAAGCCACCTTCATCACCGAAGGTGACCTCTACCGCCTGATCATCTTCTCGAAGCTCCCGGCAGCGCAGAAGTTTGAGGCTTGGGTGTTCGATGAGGTGTTGCCGACGATTCTCCGCCACGGCATGTATGCATACGACGAACTCCTTGCTGACGATGAGTTCCTTGAGCATGCCATCGCCACGCTTCGTGCCGAGCGGGCCAAGCGATTGGCAGCAGAGCAAGCTTTGCTTGAAGCGGCACCGAAAGTCTCGTACTACGACGTTGTGTTGCAGTCCGATTCGTTGTTAACGACGACGGCGATTGCGAAGGACTACGGGCTGAGTGCGAAGAAGCTCAACCGGATCCTGCGTGATGCTCACGTGCAGTTCCATCAGTCTGGCCGCTGGTTCCTCTACGCCAAGTACGCCGAGCAAGGATTCACCCAGTCCAAGACCCACGAATACGGCGAAGGACGGACCCGCACCCACATGTACTGGACCCAGCAGGGCCGACTGTTCATTTACGAGGTTCTCAAGAACCAGCTCGGCATTCTGCCAGTGATTGAGCGTGAGGGTCAGGTGTAAGCATGACCGTCGCGACTCTTGATAGTGGGTTTTCGAAGAAGAACTCTGAAGGCTATCTGGACCTGACGAGCTAACACGCGCTCAAGAAGCTTCGGCGTGAACAATTCGGCTACCGGCCCTTGATTTATATCTGCTCGCCCTACTCGGGCGACACCGAGGCGAACGTTGAGCTGGTCCGCCAGTTCTGCGGATTTGCAGTGAGCTCGGGCAAGATCCCATTCGCCCCGCATCTGTTATTTCCGCAGTTCATGGATGACGTCGATTCTGATCAGCGTGAGTTGGCGATGTTTTCAACAGAGTGTTGCTCGCTAGATGCGAAGCGCTGTGTGCTCGCGACCAATGTCAATGCCCTAACGGACTAGCACGCGCTACATCTTCCGCACGCCGTAGACGCCGTAATTTTCGGAAATGAACGTTGCGACTATGCTCCACGAAAACAGCGTCGCCAAGACTGTGGGCGCTTAAGCCCCGGGTTTTAGACTGGCGGTACCCACGCGAAGTAAAAAGCCGCCTTCACGGTGGATGTTTAACGTCTGGCAGATGAACTCGACGCAGAAGCAATTCCGATACTGATTCATGAACAGGATCATTTCCGACGTTTCTCAGTCGAGTTCGGATGCGAAAAGCCGAAGCAGCCTTCAACAACCCGTTGGTGTCGCGTAGCTGGTGATTTTCTCGACGCAGTTTGGCGACCTCTGCCACAAGGTCCTCAGGCAACCGTTTAGTAACGCGTCCCTCACGTCGAGCGGGCTTGCGTCCATTGCTTCGCTGTGCGCCACGAAACACCCAGCTATGGGTGCCACGTTCTTGCCTGCTTCCTGCATCGAAATATTCTCCGCCAGAATTGGATCTTCTACCAAGTGGACGACTCGGTCCTTCACCTCCTGATCAAACTTCTTCGGCATGCTCGAAGATTTTCCCATCTACTCAAACGGAACAAAACCTAGGGCACTTCACCTACCGACCAGAGCGGCTTTGCCCTTCGGATAAGACTTATCCTTCCGTCCTGTCTTCTGACTGCGTCCTTTTAGCGGTGAAAACGGCGAAAGCCCTCGTCATCCCCTAGAAAGTGACGGTGTTTCCGTCTGTGGGGAGACGAGGGCTGGTGCTTGCCCGCGGCCTAGTGGCGGGGCGTCGGCTAGCGCATTAGGCGAACTGCTTGATGAGGTCTTGCAGAGCCTTGAAGTCGAACTTGACCAGGCCAAGGGCCTGAGCCGCAGCGGTGATGATGCCGAAGATGAGGGCCATCACGCCGGCGCCAGCCAGGCCAGCGCCTGCAGAAGAGGAGCCGTTGGAGGAACCGCCGTTAGATGGCTTGTTGTCGGTATCGCCGGGGTTGTCGGTGTCGTCTTCAGCGGTGTTGAACCACCACTCGTCCAGGGCCAGCTTGGCCACGGTGGTGTTGTCGATGTACTCGCCGCGGACTGGGTCGGTGCCAGAAACCTTAGCCTGGATATCTTCGGAGCCGGCGCCCATGAAGAAGAACGGTACTACCTGGTTGGTGTGGTTGGTGGAGTACCACTCGTGGGTCGGAGCGGTGCCCTTGGTGCCGGTCTGTGGCTTCCAAGCGTCGGTCTCATCCGCGCCGGAGAGGTAACCAGTCTCGTGGTCAGCGGTGACAATCAGCAGGGTTTCCTCCCAAGAGGAGTTCTTCTCAACCCAGTCGATGGCGGCGTCGACAGCCGCGTTGAAGTCCTGGACCTCTTCGATGTCGCGGCCGGTCTGGTTTGCGTGGCCGGACCAGTCGATGGCGCCGCCTTCAATCATGAGGGAGAAGCCGTCCTCGTCCTGGCCCAGGGCGTTGAGTGCGCCGTTGGTCATGGTCGGCAGGTCGACGATGTCGTTCTTCGGGTCGGTGCCTGGCTCCTTCGCCTTGGCATCGCCGGAGCGGTTCTGCTGCAGGGTGGTAGCAACTGGTGCCAGGCCGAAGTACTTCTTACCCTCTTCTACGTTGCCAGCAGCCAGGGACTCAAAGCCGGCGGTGTTATCGGTGAACTCCCAGCCCTTCGAGCCGTCGCGAAGCGCAGCGAGGTTCTCCTTGGAGATGTAGGAGTAGTCCTCGGAACCGGCAGCAACCTTCTGAGCGTCGTCGTTGTACTCAGGGTGGCCCGCGCCCATGATGACGGAGAGATCGGAGTTGATCATGGAATCGCCGATCTCCAGGTAGTTGTTGCGGTTCTTGTTGTGCGCCGCGAACGCGGCTGGGGTGGCGTGGTCAAACGGTACGGAGGTGACGACGCCTGCGGACTTGCCCTCGCGGATGGCGCGCTCGGAGAGGTTTTCCATCTCGTGGCCGTAGGAAGAGACGCCCAGGGTGCCATTATCAACCTTGGAGCCGGTGGCCATTGCGGTGCCGGCCGCAGCAGAGTCGGTAGGGCCTTGCTTGATGTACTCGTGGTCAGACCATGCCTTGGCTGGGTCGTAGGAGCCGCCGTGCGGGAAGGTGGTCATGGACAGACGGTTAAAGTCCTCGAATGCCTGGACAGACTCGCCCTCGAGCTCCTTGGCGGTGTCAGCACCGAATGCGCCTTCAACCAGGTACTTAGACTGGCCGGACTCGTAGAGATTGTTGGAGGCGATGTGGCCGTAGCCCATACCGTCACCAATCATGTAGATGACATTTTTCGGGCCAGAAGCAGCGGCGTGTGCCGGGGCGACAAGGCCAGTGGTCAGGGCGGTAGTGGCTACTGCGGCCACGCTAACGCGCAGGGCGCGAGAGAAGTTGCGCATGAGAGAGCTTTCTATGTTTAAGGTCTTAGGGACTTTAAAGAGAGATAGGAATAGAAAGAGGCAAGTTCCAAAAGTGAGAGTGGAATCAACCGCGCATAGATCTAGGCAGGCGGAGTAACAGCGGGACCACGCACGGGTTAATAAGAATCGAACTTTGAGGGGAACTCTTTTGAACGTCAATTACCCACTACGGCGTTCAGCCGTAGGCACGAGCACAGGTTAGAATCCCTCTCATGACTGAAAATGCAGCTGCGACGTTGCCGCCATGCCCTGAATGTTCCTCCGAATACACCTACGAGATGCCGCCGCTCATCGTCTGCCCGGAGTGCGCGCACGAGTTCGAAGCCACCGCCGCTGGTGCGGACACCGACTCCGCTGAGCCCCAGGTAATCGTTGATTCTGTGGGCAACGCGCTTGCCGACGGCGACACAGTCACCGTCACCAAGACCCTCAAGGTCAAGGGTGCGCAGCAGCCGTTAAAGTCCGGCACCAAGGTCCGTGGCATTCGCCTGAACTTTGATGCTGGAACGGGCCAGGAAGACCACAACATCGACTGCAAGATTGATGGCTTCGGCGCCATGACGTTGAAACCGGCGGTGGTCAAGAAGGTCTAGAGGGGTTTGCCCGAAAGTGATATCGTTACTGATATCAACGGGAAGGTGGGCAGTGCGATGGCCTCATTGGTAGTAAGAAACCTTGACGACGCGATAAAAGAAGCGCTCGTGGCTCGTGCGCGGGACAATGGCCGCTCAATGGAAGCGGAGGTGCGCGCCATTCTTATTGACGTTGTGCAACCGAAGAACATTGGGATTGCTCTTTATGAAGCAAGCAGAGATGCCGCGGTTGAATTGGAAACTCCACCACGTGATGATGAAGCGCGGGCGGTGCTTTTTAAATGATCGTACTGGACACAAATGTCGTATCTGAGGTGCTTAAACCGCTTCCGGATGACAAAGTGTTGAGTTGGATGAAAAGCATCGAGGCCCGTACATTTGTCACTGCCATGACTGTTTCGGAGCTTTATGCTGGCGTGGCTATCTTGCCAGAGGGAAGGAAGAAGGCCACGTTGCGCACGGTCTTAGATCGTGTCCTCGGTATGTACTCAATCCTTTCCTTTGATTTTCTGGCTGCGCAGGAATACGCCGAAGTAGTTTCCAGACGGAGGCAGTCCGGGCAGCCAATTTCTACTGTCGATGCGCAGATAGCAGCAGTATGCCGAGCCAATAGTGCTGTATGTGCCACCCGTAATGTCAAGGATTTTGAGAATACTGGAGTCCGTCTCATTAACCCATGGGATTAGTCAAAGTGGCGCAGGTTACCGGAATGATTACGGGCAAAGACAGCGCTGCGGACAGCGTCCGACGGCGCGCGGTCGGAGTGGAGGCCGCGCGATACATCGGAGCGGCCGAATAGATTGAAGTTTTATCCGCCCTGACGTGCTCCGGAGCTTGTTAGGGCGCTAGACTGTGGAGCCATGACTAACCCGAGTGATTCCACCGCGCACCGCTATACCCCGGAGCTTGCGGCCCAGATCGAGTCGACCTGGCAGCAGTACTGGAAAGACAATGGCACGTTTAACGCGCCGAACCCCGTCGGCGACCTAGCCACGGAGGGCGAGGGCGCCCTTCCGAAGGAAAAGCTCAACATCCAGGACATGTTCCCGTACCCATCTGGTGCGGGCCTGCACGTGGGCCACCCGCTGGGCTATATCGCTACCGATACCTATGCTCGCTACAACCGCATGCTGGGCAAGAACGTCCTGCACACCCTGGGTTATGACGCCTTTGGCTTGCCGGCCGAGCAGTACGCCATCCAGACCGGAACCCACCCGCGCACCACCACGATGGCCAACATCGAGAACATGCGCCGCCAGCTGGGCCTGCTGGGCTTGGGTCACGATCCGCGCCGCTCCGTGGCGTCGACGGACCCAGAGTTTTATAAGTGGACTCAGTGGATCTTCCTGCAGATTTACAACTCCTGGTTCGACGAGGAGCAGCAGAAGGCGCGCCCAATCGCTGAGCTGGTAAAGGAGCTCGAGGTAGGCAAGCGCAAGACCAAGGATGGCCGTTACTACTCCGATCTGACTGCAGCCGAACAGGCCGCAGCCCTGGACGAGTTCCGCCTGGTCTACCTGTCCAACTCCACCGTCAACTGGTGCCCTGGCCTGGGTACCGTGCTGGCAAACGAGGAGGTCACGGCAGAGGGTAAGTCCGAACGCGGCAACTTCCCGGTCTTCCGCAAGAACCTGTCCCAGTGGATGATGCGCATTACCGCTTACTCCGATCGTCTGCTGGACGATCTGGAGCTTCTGGATTGGCCGGAGAAGGTCAAGTCCATGCAGCGCAATTGGATTGGTCGCTCCCGCGGCGCCGAGGTGGACTTCACCGCTGAGGGCCACAAGATCACCGTCTTCACCACTCGCCCTGACACCCTGTTCGGCGCTGAGTACGTGGTGCTGGCTCCAGAGCACGAGCTTGTCGACGCCCTGCTCTCCCCCGTCCCGTATGACGACGACGTCGACAGCCGCTGGACCTTTGGCCACGATGATCCGAAGGAGGCCGTGGAGGCCTACCGTGAGTCCATCGCCGCAAAGTCTGACCTGGAGCGCCAAGAGAACAAGGAAAAGACCGGCGTCTTCTTGGGCACCTATGCTGTTAACCCGGTCAACGGCAAGCAGGTTCCGATCTTTATTGCTGACTATGTTCTGACCGGCTACGGCACCGGCGCCATCATGGCGGTGCCGGCGCACGATACGCGTGACTACGAGTTCGCCACCGAATTTGGCCTGCCAATTACGGAGGTTGTCTCTGGTGGTGACATCAGCAAGGAAGCGTTTACTGAGTCCGGCAAGGCCGTTAACTCCGCTAACGAATCCATCGACCTGAACGGCAAGTCCAAACAAGAAGCAATCGCGGCCATCATCCCGTGGCTGGAGGAGCAGGGCATCGGCCGCGAAAAGATCCAGTACAAGCTACGCGACTGGCTGTTTGCACGCCAGCGTTACTGGGGCGAGCCCTTCCCCATCGTCTATGACGCTGAAGGCCAGGCTCACCCGCTGCCAGAGTCCATGCTGCCGGTCGAACTGCCGGAGGTAGAAGACTACAAGCCGGTCTCCTTCGACCCAGACGATTCCGATTCCTCCCCGCAGCCGCCGCTGGCCAAGGCCCGCGAATGGGTTGAGGTGGAACTCGACCTCGGCCAGGGCACTCAGACGTACTATCGAGACACCAACGTCATGCCGCAGTGGGCAGGTTCTTCCTGGTACCAGCTGCGCTACATCGATCCGCAGAATTCGGAAGAATTCTGCAGCTTGGAGAACGAGCGTTACTGGACCGGCCCTCGTCCTGAGGAGCACGGCGCTGGCGATCCAGGCGGCGTTGACCTCTACGTTGGCGGCGTCGAGCACGCGGTGTTGCACCTGCTCTACGCCCGTTTCTGGCACAAGGTCCTCTTCGACCTCGGCCACGTTTCCTCCAAGGAGCCGTACCGCCGCCTGTTCAACCAGGGCTACATCCAGGCCTATGCCTACACCGATTCCCGTGGCGTTTACGTCCCGGCTGCCGAGGTGGAGGAAAAGGACGGCAAGTTCTACTACAACGGTGAAGAGGTCAACCAGGAGTACGGCAAGATGGGCAAGTCCCTGAAGAATGCCGTGGCTCCGGATGACATCTGCCGCGACTACGGTGCTGATACCCTGCGCGTTTATGAGATGTCCATGGGTCCGCTGGATACCTCCCGCCCGTGGGCAACCAAGGACGTCGTCGGTTCCCAGCGCTTCCTGCAGCGCCTGTGGCGTTTGGCCGTCGATGAGCAGACCGGCGAGCTTGCTACTAGCGACGCCGAGCTCACCGAGGATGATCTCAAGGCCCTGCACCGCGCCATCGCCGGTGTGCGTGATGATTACGAGAACCTGCGTCTGAACACTGTGGTGGCTAAGCTCATTGAGTACGTCAACTACCTGACGCGCACCTACGGCAACTCTGCTGAAGGCGCTCCGCGTGCTGCGGTCAAGCCGATTGCGCAGTTGGTCTCCCCGATTGCTCCGCACATCGCCGAGGAGCTATGGAAGCGCTTCGGGCACACCGAGACCATCACCTACTCCTCCTTCCCCACCTTCGAGGAGAAGTACCTGGTAGATGACGAGATTGAGATTCCAGTCCAGATCAACGGCAAGGTCAAGGCTCGCGTCAACGTGCCTGCCGATGCCGACGAGGACACCGTGGTTTCCGCCGCGCTTGGCGACGCCCGCATCGTCGAGCTGACCGAGGGCAAGAACGTGGTCAAGAAGATCTACGTCCCTGGCCGCATGGTCAACCTGGTGGTTAAGTAAGCGCTAAATCATCAAAAACAGATGGCCTGCGCCACATCAAGGAGCAGGCCCTCTCCCCTATCTGTGCTGCTTGCCGAGGCCACTCCAGCTTCGGGGCCATGCTGCCGGGCATGCTCGCGCCATTCGGTGATATCCCAGCCGGTGAAAGGTTTCAAAGGCATAACGAAATACTACGTGCGCTAGTAGCCACGAGGGTTTCGCGGTAAATCATAAAGCATGAATCCAAACCAAGAGCTGCTCAGGGACGCTTTGCGCCGGCTCGACATTGCCGAGCAAGCACTTAGCGACGCCCGTGCCCGCCTCCGCGATTTCGAACGTCAGACGGCCGGCGTGCCCGAGGTGCAGCCAATTTCCACCCCACCCCAGCAGGCCCCTGCGCCACCTCCAGTGCAGCAGCAAGCGCAACCGTCGGCGCAGCCCCAGCCCCAGCCGCACGCGGCACCGCCTCCCTACCCGTGGCAGGCACCGCGGCCGCGTGCCCCGCGGGACCGCGAGAAGACACTCATTAGTGCGGTGGCTATTGGTGGCACCGTCATCACTCTGGCGGGCGTGGCCTTCCTTGTGGGACTTGCCATTCAGGCGGGCCTGCTGGGGCCAGTGGGCCGCGTCGTTCTGGCTTACATCGTGGCGGGTGCGCTGCTCGGGGCCGGATGGTGGTTCCGCAACAAAGCCGCCCCGGCCGGTGTTACTGCCTTGGTGGCCACTTCCCTATTTGCGGCGCTGGCCACGACGTTCCTGGTGGTCACGTGGCTCGGGTGGTGGCCGGTGTGGCTGGGCGCGGTGCTCATGGCGCTCATTTACGGCGGATTCGTGGGTTATGCCCACCGTTTCCGCCAGGGTTCATTCACGCAAGAGTGGATGGCCGCAGGCGCAGGCATCGCCGCACTCTCCTACCCCAGCGCAGTGGCACCCGCGCACGTCGGCGGTGCCATGCTCGTTGTCGTGATCCCGTTGGTTACCGCCGCCTACAGCGTCTTGTGCCGCAGTGAGCGCATGGCCGAGGTGCTGCGCGCTATTGCCGGCGTCGGGCTTGCCGTGGTCATGGTGGAAGTCGCCGTCCGCAGCACCCCCTTCAGTCTGCCCTCGTTGTGGATCGCCATCGTGTGCAGCCTGCTCGCCATCGCGGCTGTGGCCATAGTGGTCTACTTCCCCACCGCCAAGGCGGAATTTGGCTTTGCGTTCTTGGGGCTGCTCGCCCCGGGCTTCCTGCTGGTCACTGCCCTCATTCGCGCGGACACCATCCTCGCCGAGTGGATGGCCGTTGCTGCCCTGGCTGTCATCGTGGGTATCGCCTGGCTTGGCAACTCCGTCATCAAGGATTGCGCACTTGGTGCTATCCCCGTGGTCTATGCCTTGGTCATGCTGGATACCATGGCGGGCTGGACCGGCACAGCCCCCACAGGGACCATGGCTGTAGTCCTGACGTTTGTCCTAAGCGGGCTCTTCTTCGCAGCATTCGTGCTGGTCTTCCAAGCGATGCGCAATGCTTTCGTCCTGGCCGCCTGGTTCCTGGGTTCGCTCATAGTGCTCTCCCCGCTTCTCGGCGGTGTGCTCTTTGATCCGCCTGCCCTCGCTGGCGTGGAGCCACTTGCCGAGAGCATCGTCCTCACCGTGGCCCTCATCGCGGGCTACCTGTTGCGCCAGCGTATCCCCCACTACGAGAGCCGCGGAGTCGCAGCCGCACTGCTACTCTTTGTGCTCCTGCTCAGTCTTCTTGCCGCGGTAGGCACAATCGCCTCGGCAGCTGCCATCGTGGCGGGAGCCGCGGGCCTCAAGACTGCCTACCTGGCTTCGCACGCTCTGGTTTCTGTGGCATGGATGGTCCTTGCTGCCCGCCTGCTTCTTGCCGCGGACCAGCGCTTTACCGCCATCGGCGTGCTGCTTGCCATTGTGGCGGTGGCCAAGCTGACCTTCTTCGATCTCGCGGCCACAAGCGGTATCTTCCGCGCGCTCGCATTCCTGCTCAGCGGCATTATCTTGCTTACCATCGCGGTGCGTCGGCGCGGCGTCGACAAGCCGCGCCGCGAACAGGCCTAGGCCTCGTCCCAGAAAGGAGTAGCGCAGACCGCCACGGCGTCGATTGCCGCGTGCGCGGGCGGTTCTTCCTCGAAGACCACCGCAAACCCGGCCACTTGGCCCACCCAGAATTCATTTTCGGTGAGCTCGTGAATATGCTCCTGGACGCCCCGCACCGCGCCAGTCACCCGCACCCGAGGGGTCAGCATGCTGGGCTTGTAATTGCTGTAGAAGCGTTCCGTGTCGGGGGCCTCGAAGTCCTCGATAGCGTGGTGACCTGCGGATTCAACGTGAGTCGCGATAAGCGCAGGGGAGAGGGTGCCCTGCAAAGCCTCGCCACCGGCGGGATTGCCGGCGGGGAGGGAAAAGGGGGCGTCGACAAGCGCGGCGAAGCGCTTACCTGCCGTTTCTACCACCCCGATGAAAGGCGTGGCCCTGTAGATGGTGCCCTCCTGAGCCGGGCTGCGGAAGGTGACCACGGCGGTCTGCTCATCCTCGTAGGTCATCGCAGTGATGCAGATGCCTGAAGGATCGCGGTGATAGAGGACCTCGTCAAACGCGGGGTCCTCATGGGAGCGCGCGACCTCGTGGAGCTCGTCGACGGTTTCCAAAAAGATGTCCATGGTCAGCCAGTTTAGCGGCGAACAAGGCCGCCTTCTTAGTGCTGCGCGTAGATGGTGTCGGCCTTCTCCACCAGGGTCAGGACGTCGTAGTTGGCCAGGACTGGGCCCGGAGCAGGCTCGACGAAGAGGCCCGCTTGCCCAGGAAACCAGGAGGTAGCCGTGGGCTACTTCGTTATTTTCGGCATCTCGCTTATCGGTGTTCTCATGGTTCCGAAGAGAATCCAGGACCGTGACCCGCACGTTTAGAAGTATCTGGCTCCTAAACTAGGCGCATAAGTGTGAAGAGCCCGCCTGGGCGGCCAAGGCGCAGAACTGTAGCTGGGCGTTGGCCACTGCATCTTCTGCACCGCGGATGGCTTGGCGGGCTGGGTCATGGAACTGCACCGGCACGAAGTTAAGGATTTGCTGCTCCAGCGGGGAAGGCTGGCGGCCCGAATTGCGGATGCCGTCAGCGGTGATGCGAACGGCACCCAAGATGTCGCCGGTGAGCTGGGAGGCTGCGCCATAAGTATTCGCGGCGATGCTAAAGCCATTGCCAAAGGAGGCGGTGGCATGGACGTTGCGGTTATCGTCCCAGCCGAACTTCGTGCCCACAACACCCGGCACGCGTGAGGTGCCAAAGTCTTGCTTATAGCCGTCAGCGGCAACGGGGGAAGCGGTGCGCATGCCATTGATAATTGGCGTGGCTAGTGGGTCGCCCACAATCGCGGAGGTAAAGCGCGCAAGGTCCTCAGTAGAGGTAGTGGTGTTGCCCCAGAATCCTGGGTAGTGGGTCTCACGCAGGCCAAACTGGCCGATGACCTCAGGGATTGCCTGCGGGTAGCGGCGGTCCAAGTCTGTGGCCGTGCCGTCCTCGCTGAAACGAATCATGTTTTCCACGCGGGCTTTGTCCGCCGGAGCGCCGTGCTGCAGCACCCAATAGCCCAAGTAGAGCTTGACCAAGGAAAGCGCTGGGCGAGATTCGTGGGAATTAGCAGTAGAGACCACTGTGCCATTGCTGTAGCGCAGCGTGACCTGAGTACGCCCGGGCACAGCGTTAGGGTCGATGGTGATGCCAGCCTGAGCAACGGGGGTGACGAGGCCGGCAGCGAGGGTGCCAACCAGCGCGGCAGCAGAGATAGAGAGACGGGAACGCATAGGAAAATAGTAACAGCGCTGGGAAAATTAATTGTTCCCAGCGCTGCTAAATAGTTTGTCTAGATTTCTACGATCGTGCGGCCATGGTGGGTGCCGGCGAGCAGCTCCTTGGCGGCGTCTGCGATATCGTCGAGCGCGATGGTGTTGGAAATAGAATGCAGCATCTCAAGATCAAGGTGTTCGTCCAGCAGCTTCCAGGCGTCCTCGCGGACCTTGAGCGGTGCGTCGACGGAGTTGCCGCCTGCCAGGACGATGCCGCGCAGGATGAATGGCAGTACCGAAGCCGGGAGGTCAGGACCAGCGGCCATGCCGGTTGCTGCCACGACGCCGCCCCACTTGACCTGCGCCAAGACGTTGGCCAAGACGGTGGAGCCAGCGGTGTCTACCGCGCCGTCGTAAAGCGCCTTCTGCAGCGGACGGCCGGTCTCCGAGAGCTCGGAGCGATCAATGATGTGGTCTGCGCCCAGGGCCTGCAAGTACTCGCTTTCGCTATCAACGCGGCCGGTAACGGCGGTGACCTCGAAGCCCAGGGACTTGAGCAATTGGACGGCGATGGAGCCCACGCCGCCCGTGGCGCCAGTGACCAGCACATGGCCCTCGCGCGTGCCGTGGGTGAGCAGCTGGTTGACGCAGATGGCGGCGGTGTAGCCCGCGGTGCCGATTGCTGCGGCGTCGGCAGCGGTGAAGCGCTCTGGAACCACGAGGGTGGCGTTGGCATTCACGCGCTGCTTAGTGGTGTAGCCGCCGTGGCGGAATTCTCCCAAGCCGTCGCCGAAAGCGGCCACCAGGGCGCCCTCAGGTAGACGTTCATCGTTTGACTCCGCAACGGTGCCCACGACGTCGATGCCCGGCACCAGCGGGTTGATGCGCATGACGCCCTTGTTACCGTCGAGTGCCATTGCATCCTTGTAGTTCAACGAAGAATGGGAAACGTTAACCAGTACGTCGCCCTCGGCCAGAATCGGCTCATCCTCGAAAGCGTGAGAGATGGAACCGTCTTCGTTTCGCGTGACTTTGAGTGTGCTCATGCCCACGATGGTACGCCCATTATGAATCAGTGTTTTGCCAGCGAAGTACACGGCAAAAGTACAGCTTTTGTTGTTAGATTCTCGGACATGCTCGTTACCGAACAAACCACTCATTCGCGCAGCCGTATTCCGGCGGCCCCGCGCCGCCACCAAACGCTGCGCCGTGACTCACTTCTAGTCACGGCGCTCGTGCTGCTCGTTGTTGGTGTGGCGACGTTGGGTAAATCCTTCATTGAGATCCCCGGCGTGGTCAATGCCTCCGCGCATGCGGTGCGAAGCTTAGATCTGCAAATGTTCAACGGTTTTGATCATCCGACCATCTGGTACGGGCCTTGGACCAACACCATCGGCAATTTCTTGTTGTTTATGCCACTCGGCGCAAGCCTTATCGTGATGGGCCAGAATCTGCGCCGCGTGCGCTTTGGCCTCGGCGGAACCATCCTGGCCGGCTTGGCGCTGAGCTTGAGCATCGAAACCCTCCAGTACCTCTTCGCCCTCGGCTTCAGCGACGTTGATGACCTTGTGTTCAACACCTTGGGCACCGCCGTGGGCGCATTCTTTTTGGCCCGGATAAGCAAAGAGCTGCAGTCCAAAGTCCTACACCGTATGGGATTCATTGCAGCGACCGCGCTAACCGTTTTGGGCTGCGCGCTAGTCACGGGGTTTGTTGCTTAATCTTCTGCTCTGAGTTTTCTACGCGGCCTTCTTTGCGGAGCGCGACTCTCGCACAATTCCACTGCCGAGAAGGACTAGTCCGAAGGCTACCCATGCGAGCAGAGTCCATACCTGGGTGGCGATACTTGCTGCAGGGAAGTAGTTAACCAGGCGCAGCAGCGTAGCTGTGGCGCCGTTAGGCAGGAACTGGCCGAAGTATCCCCAGCTGCCGGACACGAATTCCTTGGGGGCCATGGTACCGGCCAGTGGGTTGCCCACCAGCATGATGGTCAGTGCGCCGAGACCAAAGCCGGGGGCGCCAAGCAGCGCCCTTAGGCCTAGGATGAAGCTGGAGACTGCGGCGATGCCTAGTGTGAATACGCCGGTCGATGCCCAGAAACTATCTGGCAGTAATCCGAATACTCCGCCGATTACTGCGGTGGTGAGCAGTCCGGCAATGGGGGCAAAGATTGCTAGGGCGAGGAGACGCTGCGAGTTTCGCTTCAGGAGGAAGGAAGGAATCGCTGCACCGAGCATGCCGCCGATGGCAACGGGGATAATAGCCATATTCATGGCGAGGCCCTGCGGGTCTTCGCTGCTGGTGGGCACAACGTCGGTGGTCTTGACGGTGACGTTAGGGAGTGCGTCAGCCGGGATGCCCTTCGCGGCAGCCATCGCCTGAGCTTGCTGGTTTGCCATTGCCTCTACTGGTTGCGCGAGGTTCTTCACGATGTTGCCTTGTGCGGCGCCGGCAGCGCTTGCGGTGAGGACCTCTGGTTCTTGGCCCAGCACGATGGCGCCGTAAGCCTCGTGTTCTTCGATGAGGGATACCGCGGCTGCGCGGTCTTCTACAGGTGTTATCTCGAAGAGTCTGGGTTGCTTCTGCTCAAAGGCTTCAGAAACCTTGCTCACTTGTTCTTGGGTTCCAACTACTGCGAGTGGGAGGTCTTTGGGGGTCATCGTGGCCATGGGCCACAAGAAGGCAGGTACGAAGAGGCACACTGCGAGAGGTGCCAAGAATCCAACGGCGATTGCCTTGGTCCAGTCTTTCATGTCGTTCCTTTGCTTGATTTTCAACGCTTGTTGAATAAGATATTTCAACAGTTGTTGAAAGTCAACACGTGATGAATTCTTCGAGGGTTCGAGGAAGTAAGGTTGAAGCCATGGCAGCTAAAGGCAAGGTCGAAGAATCCGGTGACGGTGCTCAGCCAGGGGCTGAGCATAAAAAGGCAGAGCGCAAGAAAGCTGGACGTCGTCCAGGCGCCCCAGAAGCGCGCGAGAAAATTCTGGAAGCCGCCTGCATGAGGTTTAGCGAGGTGGGCTTCGAAGCCACCACCATCCGCGCGGTCGCCAAAGAAGCCGACGTCGATCCCGCTCTCGTCATGCATTACTTCAAGAACAAGGACGGCTTGTTCGATGCGGTAATCGCGGACCTAAAAATGCTTCCGGCTCAGTTGGGGGCGTCTACTGACCTTCGAGGATTCATCGCGAACTATCTGCGCCTGTGGGAAAGCGAGGACATGGGTCCGCGTTTGCGTGCTGTGGTTCGCGGCGGCATTGGCTCTTCACATGCATCAGCTATCCTCCGTGAATCGATCATGGACAGCTTCGTAACGGCCCGTTTAGAAACAGAGTTCGCCCAAAGTACGATTAGTGAAGGTAATCTCCTGGGCAAGATCGCGTATTTGGGTCCTATTCTCATTGGAACGGCGATTGCTCGCTACGTCGTGGAGGTTCCGCTGATGACGGAGAAGAGCATCGACGACATAGTGGAGGACATGTATCCCGCTATCGAGACGCTCCTATCTAACCAAGGCTAAGGCTTGAGGTTTTTCACGAACTCCGCGACATCGGTAGCCGCCTGCTTGGCAAAGGGGCTAACACCCGTGATGGTGGCTGAGCCCGGGCCAGTCCACGTGCCGTATCCCACGAGGAAGAGCCCCGGCACGGTGGGCTGGCGGTCTACCAGGAGGCGAGAAATGGGGCGAAGTGCGGGCCGGAAGCCGGTGGCCCAAATCAGGTGATCCGCGTCGATGTCGTCGAGGGAATCCGGCATCGGGGTGGCGCGCAGGAGCCCTTCATCACGCGCCTTGAGCACCGGCGGGACCATGACGATATCGCCCAGGTTCGTATCCGCGCCGGGGTCAGGCTCGCCGCGATTGATGGCGTTGAGACGCTCGCGGTTGCGCCGGAAGAGCACGCGTCCGTCGACGTCGTCAGGCATCCAGCGCGGCTCGCCCCTCGTTAGCCAGGTCGTGGAAATGTCTTCAAGCAGCAGATCTGCCGCGATCTGTGCGCCGGAATTGGCCGCGCCCACCACTGCCACGCGGGAGCCGCTGAACTCCGCGACGCCGGGATAAATGGCCGAATGCCATTGTGTCCCCGCAAACTTACCGGGGTAGTACGGGATGAAGGGCGCACGCCAGGTACCCGTGGCCGCCACCACGGTGCGGGCCATCAAACGTTCCGTGTCCGAGTAGACGTGGAAGAACTCGCCATCGTGCTCCACGGACTCAACCATGAAGGGGCGTCGTACCGGCAGCTCATAGCGCTCCTCGTAGCGAGTTAGATAATCCACTACATGGCTCGCCGGTGGGAAACCCTCATAAAAAGGCATGGGCCAGCCCGGTAGGTTGGAGGCGCTCGTGGTGCTAAACAAAGTCAGCGAGGGCCAGGTGTGCAGCCACGCACCACCGGGGCGCGATTCCGCATCCAAGATGGCGAAGTTCAAGCCCTTTCTGCGCAGGTAATAGCCCGTGGCCAGCCCTGCTTGGCCGCCGCCTAAAACGAGGCAATCATAAACCTGCGCGGACACTTAAATGAGCTTCCTTTCCCGGGCCACGGTGACAGCCGCTGTGCGGGTATCCACGCCCAGCTTCTGATAGATGTGAATCAAGTGCGTCTTCACTGTAGCTTCCGAGATAAACAGGCGCTGGGCAAGCTCCTTATTCGATTTGCCCGTGGCCAGGGCTTCTAGGATCTCCAGCTCGCGGCCGGAAAGCGCCACCTCGGGGCGGGTGATGCGCTCGGCCAAAAGTGCTGCCACCTCGGGTGCCAGGGTGCGTTTGCCGGCGGCCGTGGCCAGGACGGCGTCGTGAAGCGCCTGCTCCGGCGCATCCTTTAGGAGATAGCCCAGGGCGCCTGCCTCCACGGCGGAAACGATGTCGGATTGGGTGTCATAGGTGGTGAGGATGAGCACCGGCGGGCCGCCAGCCTGGGCGAGCTGGGAAGTGGCCGCAATGCCATCGGTGCCGGGCATCTGGATATCGCAAATGACCACGTCAACATGTGGAGCATCGGGAGCTGCAAGCTTGGCGACGTCCGCCCCATCCGCGCCTTCTAGCACCACATCGATGTCGGGGAAAGCGTTCAAAATGGCCCGCAGGCCGGCGCGCACCACGGGATGATCATCGATGAGCATGACGTTAAGCATCCTGGTCCTCCACTTTTTGCGGCATACGGATAGCAAGGGCGGTTCCCTCGCCCGGGGAAGATTCCACCGTGAGCGTACCGCCGTGGCTTTCCACGCGCTGGCGCAGGCCCCGCAGCCCGAAGCCACCCTGCGAAGGTGAAGCAGGGTCCATGCCTTCTCCGTCGTCGACAATGTCGAGCGTGGTCTCGCCTTCAAAACAGCCTAAAGTGACCACCGCGCGCCGGGCGCCAGAATGCTTGAGCATGTTGTTGAGCCCTTCCTGTGCGGCGCGCAGCAGGTCCTGATGGTGCGCTTCGGGCACCGTGCATTCTCCCGAAACAACCAGGTCGATGACGGTATTTTTACCCAGCGCCGCGGCTTGCGCGGCAGCCGAATCCACTACCTGCTGGAGGGCCTCCTCCAAGGAGGCGGCGGGAGATGCTAGCTCGCTGACGAAGCGGCGGGCCTCGCTTAAGTTCTCGCTGGCCACCTTTTCAATCAGCGCCAGTGTCTCTGGGGAAGGATCTTTTTGAGCCGCGCGCGAGAGCAGAACGATGGAGGAAAGGCCCTGGGCCACGGTGTCGTGGATCTCCCGGGAGAGCCGTTCGCGCTCTTCCAGGCGGCCTGCTTGGTGCTCGCTCGCGGCAAGTTCGGCCTGGGTGGCGCGCAGCTGCCGGGCAACCTCTGCATGGTGCGCCGCCTCAGCCTGCACCATGCGCCCGGCATGGAAGGCGCCGATGGCAAAGGCCGTGCCGATGAAGGGGCCGATGGCCGCCGCGATGGTCCATTCCGCCGGATGCTGCCAGGCGGGAAGGAAGGCCGCCAGTGCCCACAGCAGCGCGCTGCAGGCGATGCCCGGCCAGCGGGGAAGCGAGCTTAGAAAAGCAAAGACCAGCGGGAATTCCAGCCACATGAAGTCCTGGGCATGCACCATGAGCCCGCACCACAGCACGCACAGGCCCACCAGCCACAGGGCGCGGGGGAGTACGCGCCGCAGTGCGTAGACCACGGCCAATCCGACTGCCAGACCAAGGGCGCGGGCATCGAGGCGCCCGTCGAGCCCGGCGCGCAGCAGGCCGAATAGCAACAAAAACGCGAACATCACGTGCAGCCCGGCGCGCCAGGGGCTAAGGCGCTTATGGAAGGTCTGCGGGGAGCGCTGTTTCACGTCATTCACAGCCATTTACCCTAATCCTCAGGCCGGACACGGGGAATCAACCAGTTGGTTGACTCGAAGTTCAACTAGCGGCCCGATTACTAATCCGCGCGCCGTAGCGATGCTTGAAGCTATGTTTCTTGCACTTAGAGAATTGCGCGCAGCCCGCGGGCGCTTTGCGTTGATTGGGGCGGTGGTCGCGCTCATTACCTTGCTTTTGGTCATGCTCTCTGGGCTCACGGAGGGCCTTGGCAAACAAAACACTTCGGCTTTGGAGGCCTTGGGGCATGAGTATGAGCAGGCGAGCTTTAGCACGCAGAAGCCAACTTTTACGGAGTCGGAGATTTACGCGGACGACGTGGTGCCTGGCAGCGCGCCTTTGGGTACCGCGCAGACCAAGGTGGAGGGCTTCGGCGGCGTGGCCGTGCTGGGCCTGCCGGCGGGCGAGCCTATTCCGGGTACCAAGCAGCAGGTGCCGGCCACGGGAGTGGTGGCCTCGCAAGCGATTACGCAGGGAAATTCCGTGGCGATTGGGGATGAGGCCTATGCCGTCCGCGGCACCGTGCCGGATCTGTACTATTCCCACTCGCCGGTGCTGTGGGTTTCCACGCAGACCTGGGCGCAGTTGAGCCACGCGCCTTCCGACGTCGTGGGTACCGCCCTGCTGCACGCGAACAGCGTTGCCACCGGGCTTCCCACGTCCGTCAGCATGCGCGAGGCCTTAAGCGGCCTGCCCGCCTACAACTCGGAGCGCGGCTCACTTTTGACCATGCAGGGCTTCCTGTATGCAATTTCGGCGCTCGTGATGGTGGCTTTCTTGAGCATCTGGACCATGCAGCGCACCCGCGATCTTTCGATTCTGCGTGCGCTGGGGGCGCGGACGCGCTACCTGCTTGGCGACGCCCTGGCACAATCCGCACTCATCCTCGCCCTCGGAGTTGGTGTGGGTGCCGCAGTGGGCTGGGGCCTGGGCGCGCTCGCGCAATCGACGGTGCCTTTTGTGCTCTCGGCGCGCACGATTGCTGCCCCGGCCGCTGGCATGTGGGTACTCGGCATGCTGGGCGCGGTCCTGGCCACTCGCCGAATCAGCAAAATCAACCCTTTGGATGCGTTGGGAGGACAAGGCTAATGCTAGAAATTGAAAACGTGACGGTCACCTTTCCCGATGGCCGCGATCGCGTGGTGGCGTTGGACGATGTCAGCCTGGAAATCAAGCCGGGCCAGCTCATGGCCGTCGTCGGCGAATCCGGCTCCGGCAAGTCCACCTTGCTCTCTGTGGCTGCTGGGCTAATCGAGCCTGATAGTGGTCGCGTGCGGGTAAGCGGTGAGCGCGGCATCATCTTCCAACAATCCAACTTGGTTAGCTCGCTCAATGCCCTGGATCAGCTGCTCATTGTGGACCATATGGCAGGCCGAAAACCTCGCCGTGAAAAGGCGCGGGAGTTGCTTGAGTATGTAGGCCTGCCTGGGATGGAGGCTCGCCGCATCACCCAGCTTTCTGGCGGTCAGCGCCAGCGCATCAATATCGCGCGTGCCTTGATGGCTGATCCCGAGGTGCTGCTCGCGGATGAGCCGACGGCGGCGCTGGATTCTGCGCTCTCGCGCGACGTCGCCAAGCTGCTGCGTGACATCACCGATGAACAACAGACCGCAACGATGTTTGTAACCCATGACCGCAGCCTGCTGGATTTTGCGGACACTGTGGTCACCGTCAAGGACGGAAAGTTGGCGTCCGGTAACTAAAGTCCTGCAAGTGGGCGCAAACGGAGTATTCTGTTTTCCCGTTATGCCGAAAAATAATCCGCGAGTGCGCGTCACGCCCACCACCTATCCCCGCATGGCGCAATGGACCGGAGTGCATTACACGATGCTTTCTGTGACCATTGCCGCATGCGGTGTATTCATCGTGGCTGCACGGCGCATCCGGGGCACTACCAAGGAGACCTTCTACCGGCAGATGACTGGCTGGGTGATGCTGGTGCTCGGTACGGCATGGACCATCGTCTCCCTGGACCCTTCGCAATTCGACATCCGTGAATCTCTGCCGCTGCACCTGTGCGATGTTCTGCGCCCAGTGTTGGCGCTCGGTCTGATTACGGGCAATGAGCATGCGCTGACGCTGACCTATTACTGGGGCATCATCTTGAACCCGCAGGCGATTATCACCCCAGATGTTATTTATTACTTCGATCCGCGCTGGCTGCGCTTTGCCACCTACTGGTTCTTCCACATCACCGCACTGGCCATTCCGTTGGCGTTGACCTTCGGCTTGGGCTACCGCCCGACGTGGAAGGGCTACCGCTTTGCGGTGGGAGTAACCCCGGTGTGGATGGCCAGCGTCATGGCGGTCAACGCCCGCACAGATGGCAACTATGGATTCTTAAACCACGCGCCGGGCAGCCCCTCCATCATCAACCTGCTGGGGCCGTGGCCGTGGTACATCCTCGCCGAGATCGGCGCCGTGGCAGGTGCCTGGGCTGCGATGACGTGGCCGTGGGAGACCCGTAGGCTGCGCCGCGGCACGGTGGCTGCCGGTGCCAAGGGGCTGCTGCGTCGCTCCGTGCGCGCCGTAGCAAATAGGCTTTAGCGAGCCATACGCAAAAGCTTGGCGACGGCCCGCGGGATCGCCGCGGCAATCTGCGAAGCCGAGCAGATGGCATAGCCCTCCGGCGTTTGCGCCGCGATGGCTGCCGCATGGGCATGGATGGCCCCGGCATGCAGGACCTCGGTGATTAGCGCTTCCTGCAGATCAAAGTCAGCCTTCTCCTGCAGCTGCTCATCGAGATGCATCTGTGCGAGGACTGCGCCGAGGATGCCCGCGAGCACGTCGCCTGAACCAGGGGTAGCGGCATAGGAATGGCCTGCATTGTAGGCATAAATGGGTTGGCCGGGTGTGGTAACCAGGGTATTTCTTCCCTTGAGCAGCACGATGCAGCCCAGTGCCGTGGCGAGCTCCTGCAGTGGCGCTGCTTTGCCTGATGACAGGTCGAGGCCCTTGTTGAAGGTCGCCTCGTAAAGCTCGGTGAACTCGCCCAGGTGAGGGGTGAGAACCGTGACGGGCAGGCTTCCCAGGCGGGCGCGCAACTCGGGGTGACGGGCAAGGAGTCGCAGCGCATCGGCATCGATGACGGCCGAGATGAACCCATCGAGTACCTCCGCGAGCTCCGCTTGGGCCGCAGCGTCAGTACCGCGTCCTGGGCCCACGACGATGGCCTGGGCGTGACCCGCTGAGTCAAGATCTGGGTGAACCACGAGTTCCGGCAGGAGCGAGGTGATGGAGCGGTCTCCGATAAAGCGCACCATGGCCGGGTTGGTGCGCACTGCCGCGGTGGCTGCCAAGATGCCAGCTCCGGGATAGGTGTCGCTTCCGGCGGCAATAGTGACCACTCCGCCGGAATACTTATCGGAGGAAATCCCTGGGGTGGGGTCAACGATTGGTCCGGTACAACCAACCGGGCGCGGGTGCGTGGCGATGCCGTGGGCTGTCTCGATGTTGCCGGGGCGCCACGCATATGCGGATTCCAGGGTGGGCTCGTTGGCGATGTGCCCGGCCGGTTGCGCGAGCGATTCGAGCATCGCGCTAAACGACGTCGCGCCGGGCAGCGTTAAATCCGCCAGCACCACCTGGCCGCACTCGGCCGCAAGCACATGACCCATGCGTGCCCAACCGAAAGTTACGGTGACGTCAGCATGCACTGCGCCTTTGCGGGCGGCTACGCCGGTGTCTGCATTAATGCCAGTGGGCATATCGACTGCTAGCACCGGAATGCCTGCTGCCTGCTCGTAGACCTCCAGCGCCTGGCCGCTGAGCCCGCGTCCGGAACCGAGGCCCGCCACGGCGTCGATAAGCAAGCTCGTGTCATCGGGCAGGGAAGCGGTGGAATTAGGAGTGGACCCACTATTTAGAACCTCGCCGCCGGCTTCCTCGAAAGCCGCAAGGGCGGCTGTGTGGCAGGTCTCAGGTACGAGGGCTGTGACGGCGTGTCCCTGCTGGGCGAGGAGAGCGCTGGCGAAAAGGCCGTCGCCGCCGTTGCCCCCGCTGCCTGCCAGAATCATCACGCGGCCTGGGTGCGCGGCGAGCATTACTGCGGCGGCATCGGCCACCGCGTGGGCGGCCAATTGCATGAGCTGGTCTGGATAGCTCTGCTGAGCAAGTAGGCGCTCCTCGGCAGCGCGGACGGCGTCGACGGAAAAGGAATATCGCATGCCGTCCAAAATACCCCCCTGTTTAGGCTGGAGCGTTCTGGCAGGTAGGGCACCAGAACAGGTTCCTGCCTTCGAGCTTCTTTTCTGCGATGGGCTCGCCGCAGATATAACAAGGCATGCCGGCGCGGCGGTAGACATAAACCTCGCCGCCATGGTCATCCTTGCGTGGCGCGCGGCCCATGGCTTCAGGCGTGTGCTCCGGGCGGACCGTGTCGATGCGGGCGGTGGGCACGCCGGCGCGCATGAGTTCTACCAGGTCCTCCCAGATGACATCGAATTCGTGGCGGTCCAGTTCATTGCCGGCAATAAAGGGGGAGATGTTCTGACGGAATAAAACCTCGGCGCGGTAGATGTTGCCGACTCCGGCAAAGAGATGCTGATCCATCAGTAAGGAGCCGATGCTGCGGCTCGACCTGTGCACCCGCGGCCAAAGGTCGGCCGGTGATGCATCCTCGCGGATGGGGTCCTGCCCAATCTTGGCGAGGGCGACGTCGTATTCAGCATCCGTGATGAGCCGGCACCACTGCGGCCCGCGCAGATTGGCAGCTAGGTCATCGCTTTCGATGCGCAGGCGAATCTGGCCCCAGACATCGTCCAAAGGCTCAAAGCGCAAGCTGCCGATCAACCCGAGGTGAATATAGATGATGTGCTCTGGCGCATCGGCGGAAAAGTGCATAAAGAGGTGCTTGCCGCGCGCTTCGGCGAAATCGAGCTGCGTCCCATCGAGCATGGCTGCTTCCGCCGCAAAGCGGCCCTGCGGACTCGTGACGCGCAGCGGCCCCTCCCGGAAATCAAGGTTCAGACGCTGTGTAAGGTGATGAATAATGTGGCCTTCGGGCATGCGGACAAGTTTATTGCATGTGTCGCGGGGACAACGTGAGGATAAATTGGACATCTTTCCCGTTTGGAATGTGGGATTGAAGTGCGAAGACGAGACTTAAACGTTCATTTTCTGCTTTAAAGGTCTAGGTTAAATAGACGAAAGTTAACATAATAAACATTTATCTATTTTGTCGCTTAGCTTATAACGCAACCATATCTGATAAAGATCGGCCCAAATATATAGTGACTCGTTTCATATTTATTTTTCTTCCGGGTTAATTGGACTAGAAAGTGCCAGCACATGGCGCTAAATCTTTATTAAGTTAGGATTAGTTAACGAATTTCTTTATCGGATTTTGTCCGATTGGCTTTGTAAACGTTGACTTTGAAACCGCCGTTGATATGCTTCGCATGGATGTATCTACTGGTGAGTGATAGATCCAACCGCTGCGCATGTAGGGGTGCGTGGCGACTATAGCCAGGTGGGTGGGACTGCCTGGCTGTAGAGGGTGGGGGCTTGTTCCGCACCCTTAGAGAGACAGGTAACGCCTGGGCCCGTCCTTTCCAGGGCCCAGGCGTTACTCGTATGTTTAGGCGGCGTCGTCAGTGCGGTTTCTTGTGGTGTGGTGCCGTGGCAGGGCGTATGAGTAAACCCAGTCCTTTCGAGTAAAATCCAATCCAAAAGATCCAGCCCGGTTGCGGGGATTGTCTATGGCGGAAGGCCTTTAAATGACGCGTTTGCTTGGTTTTGACCGTGAGAAGTACATCGAGATGCAGTCGGAGCACATTCACGCACGGCGCGGGGAAATCGGCGGTAAGCTCTACTTGGAGATGGGCGGCAAGCTTTTCGATGACATGCACGCCTCCCGCGTGCTGCCGGGCTTTACTCCCGATAACAAGATTGCGATGCTTGAGCGCATCAAGGACGATGTCGAGATTCTCGTCTGCATCAACGCCAAGGACATTGAGCGCCAGAAGACGCGCGCTGACCTCGGGATCCTCTACGAAGATGACGTCTTGCGCTTGGTAGACGTCTTTCGCGGCCGTGGCTTCCTAGTAAACAACATCGTCATGACCCAGCTGGAGGATGGCAACAGCCAAGCGGAGGCCTTCATTGACCGCCTGGAGCGCCTTGGGCTTAACGTTGCACGTCACCGCGTTATCCCGGGTTATCCTTCCAACACAGACCTCATCGTTTCTGAGGAAGGCCTTGGCCGGAACGAGTACGCGGAAACCACGCGTGACCTGGTTGTCGTCACTGCGCCGGGGCCAGGCTCAGGCAAGCTGGCGACCGCCCTATCGCAGGTCTACCACGAGCATCAGCGCGGTGTGCAGGCTGGATACGCCAAGTTTGAGACCTTTCCTATCTGGAACCTGCCGCTCGATCACCCAGTGAACCTGGCATATGAGGCAGCCACGGTCGATCTCAATGACGCAAACGTCATCGACCACTTCCACTTAAGTGCCTACGGCGAGTCCACGGTGAACTACAACCGCGATGTCGAGGCCTTCCCGCTGCTCAAGACCCTCCTGGAGAAGCTGACCGGCAACACCCCGTACCAGTCCCCGACGGACATGGGCGTCAACATGGCTGGCTTCTGCATCACCGATGACGAAGTCTGCCGTGAGGCCTCCAAGCAGGAGATTATTCGTCGCTACTTCAAGGCCTTGGTGGAAGAAGCACGCCTCGGCTTGGATTCCACGCAGTCCGAGCGCGCGGCCGTCGTCATGGCGAAGGCCGGCATCAAGTCTGATGACCGCCCAGTAGTAGCGCCGGCGCGCAAGCGTGCCGCCGAAACTGACGAGCCAGCCTCTGCGCTGCAGCTTGCCGACGGCACCATCATCACCGGCCGCACTTCTGCGCTGCTGGGCTGCTCCGCTGCCATGCTGCTCAATGCGCTTAAGCATCTCGCCGGCATCGACGATGAGATCCACCTGCTGAGCCCAGAGGCCATCGAACCGATCCAGAAGCTCAAGACCGAGTATCTGGGTTCGCGTAACCCGCGCCTGCACACCGACGAGGTGCTCATCGCTCTTTCCGCCTCCGCTGCGAAGGACGAGAACGCTCGCCGTGCAATGGCGGAACTAAAGCAGCTTGCAGGTTGTGACGTTCACACCACCACCATCTTGGGCTCGGTGGATGAGGGAATCTTCCGCAATTTGGGCGTGCTCGTGACCTCCGATCCGGTCTTTGCACGTAAGCAGGCGCTTTACCAGAAGCGCTAAACCCAAAGATTTCCGGGAAATTTAGGAAAAGCAACAGCTCACGCCTACAATCGATGGCGTGAGCCTTAGCAAAATTCTCCTTTATTACTGCTTTACCCCAATCAGCGATCCCACTGCCATCATGTTGTGGCAGCGCAACCTGTGCGAAAAGCTTGGGCTAAAGGGCCGCATCCTCATCTCCGAGCACGGAATTAACGGCACCGTCGGTGGTGACATGGATGCTTGTAAGCGCTATGTCCGTGAGACCCGCGAGTACCCGGGCTTTAAAAAGATGGAATTCAAGTGGTCCGAGGGTAGTGCCGATGATTTCCCACGCCTGTCCGTGAAGGTTCGCGACGAAATCGTGGCATTCGGCGCGCCCGGTGAGCTGAAGGTGGATGAGAACGGCGTCGTCGGTGGCGGCGTGCACCTGAAGCCAGAGCAGGTCAACGAGCTGGTTAAGGAGCGCGGCGACGAAGTCGTCTTCTTCGATGGCCGCAACGCCATGGAAGCTGAGATCGGCAAGTTCAAAAACGCTGTCGTCCCAGATGTTAAGACCACCCATGATTTCATCGAGGAAATCGAGTCCGGCAAGTATGACTGGATGAAGGATAAGCCAGTCGTTTCCTATTGCACTGGCGGCATTCGTTGCGAGATTCTTTCTTCCCTGATGAAGAATCGTGGTTTCAAAGAGGTCTATCAGATAGACGGCGGCATCGTCCGCTATGGCGAGAAATTCGGCAACGACGGTCTCTGGGAAGGCTCCCTCTACGTCTTTGACAAGCGCATGCATCACGAATTTGGGCAGGGCCTGCAAGATCCAGGTTTTATCCAGCTTGGTCACTGCGTGCATTGCGGCAATGCCACCAACACCTTCCATAACTGTATCAACGAGGACACCTGCCGCAAGCAGGTGCTTATCTGTGATGACTGCATCCAGAAGGTAGAAACCCAGCACTGTGGGCGTCCAGATTGCGCGGAAGTAGCCGTAGCCGCGGCGCAAGGCGCAGCTCAGTAACCAGCTGGAACCTGCAAGGTTCCAGCCTCTCCTTTCCCTCGGGGAACGGTTAGCCCAGCGGAACCAACAAGATTTGAATGTCGGTGATGCACCACAGCATGAAGTTGCAGGCCATTACCCAGAAAATTGCCATCCAGGAGCGCCAGCGCAGATAGCGTTTGAGCTTGCGCACCATGATGACGGCGGTGCCCACCATTCCCAGGAACGGGATGATGACGGTGGTCAGTGCAAAGAAGCGGCGCTGGCCTTCGGTGCACAGCCAGGTGGCAAGCTGGGCGTCGCAAAGCGCCCCGCCCTGGGAGCGGGTAATTAGTGCCACCACAAATGCGTAGAGGCCGGAAAGCAGCAGCACAGCGACCATGAACCAGATAGCCTGCCGGGAAGAGCGGCGGTTGGCTGCAGCTACCGCTAGGGGATCTGGCTCATCCGCGAGCTCATCGAAAGAGCTTGGCTCCGGGCGCCGCAGGTTGGCGTAGTCGGCATCAGTTGTCAGATCGTTTTCCGGATGCTCAGGCTGGAGATTCATAGGCCAAAGTCTAGTCGCCGTGGATTAGTCCGCAGTTTCGACTGAAGGCGCAGAGTCCGAAGGGCGCACCAGAACCGGGACGCGCACATGCGGAAGCAGCTCGGTGGCCGTGGAGCCAATGAATACGCGTTCGAAGGGGCCCATCGGGGAAGAACCTAGGCACATCAAGTCGCCTTTCTTCCACTTCAGCGAGTCCACCGCGCCAGACCAGCCATGGCCGGTGCCGATTTCGGTAGTAATCGGTAGCTCTGGGAAGCGCTCTGCCACCACATCGTGTGCGCGGTCCAGCATGGACAAGGAATGCTCGTGCCAGCCTTTGGCTAGCTTGGAGGCGACGTCGACGTTGCCGCTGACCTGGGCGTCGAGAAGCCCGTCGGCGGAAAAGGCCACGATACGCAGCGGAACGTTCCATGTATTCGCCAGGCGGGCGGCGCACAGCAAGGCGGGGTCCTCGGAGTCGCTGCGCTCGGTGAAAGCGAAGTTGATGCGGGTCACGCCATGCTTGGAAAGCTTGATATCGCGCGGGGAAAGGCCCAACGGAATAGGGGAGAAGTGCAGCAGGGCGTCGGCAGTCGAGCCTGCGAAGAAACGGCCCTTTGGCGCGGATTGGTTAGCGCCAAGCAGGATTGCATCCGCGCCGAATTCTTCTGCCATCTCGGTCAGCAGCTGCGGGCGGGAGGGGCCGGCCAAAAGAACGGAAGGCTCTTCGTCCAGCTGGGAATCGGAGATACCCGCCGCCTCGAGTGCTTCCAGAACTCGTTCTTTGCACTTGGCCTGTTCCTTGGTGAACCACTTTTTAAATTTATTGCCGTGCTTGTTCAGCGCGGTGGTGGCCAGCGGAACGGAGATCGTGGAAACGACCCTGATGCGAACGTTGGTGGAGCGGGCGAGCCACGCTGCAAAATCGATCGCTTCAGTGCCAGTGGAGGAAGGACTCCACGAAATTAGGATTCGCACAGGGTCTTTAGCGAGAGAAGCAAAAGACTTGTGTTGATGATTTTTATCCATTCAGCAATACATCCCGTGAACTGTCCGGGGGCGTAATTCTTAGCCCATTATTAGTCACGGGAGGGGCGAAAAAGAAATCCGGGCCTGCTCCGCATTACCCCTGGTTGCTTTGGTCTACATGCGGTTTCATGCCCAGTTTCTTTGCTAAGTGGGTTTTAGTTCATTGTCGGGCGATAGACGTCTGCCAATTTGGCAATCAGGGAACTCATCTGACGAGCCGCTTGCAAGTCTTTAGGTTCCATCCACTGCAGGATCTCCGCCAGGGCGGCGGCACGCTGACGGGAGACGATGTTCAGCTCAGATTCACCTAGTTGGGTCAGTGCCACGAGGACGCCGCGGCGGTCTTTGTCATCTCGGTGGCGCTCCACAAAGCCGTGGCGCTCCAATTGGTATAGGGCATTGGACGCGGTGGGCATGCGGATGAGTTCTGCCTGTGCGATGGTGCTCACGCGGGATGGGCCGCGCAGGCGCAGCTGGTTCATGATAGAGACCTGGGAGGTGGTCAGGGAGGAACCTTCGGTGGTGCGCTGGAAGATGAGCATCAGCTTGTTTAGCGCGGGCTGGATGCTGCGGGCTACGTCAAGGGCGTCTTCGTAGGCGGAGGGGGACTCAGCAGCTTGTTCACTCATGGAAAGTAATAGTAGCGCCCGTACACTCACAACGGTAGTTAGGCCACGAAAAATTTAGCTTTTGAGTTAAAAAATACTCTCCGCTCATTCGCACGCGGGAACAGGTGGCGTGGTTAAGCTGTTGTCTAATTAGGTGTCTGGTCAACTTCAGGCCCGGATCTAGGGAAGGAGGATAGGGCTACTGTGGCGGTTTCTTTCAAACACGTGATCTCCCACGAGTGGGAGCGTGCGCAGCACCTGCGCAAATATCGAGCGGGCCTTATAGAAAAGGATGCGCTTTGCGACGCCGACTTTCTCCTCCGCGCTGCAGCCAAGCATCATGGCACCGACATGGAGCGCAAATGTCCTCTCTGCGGGGAGGCGATGCGCCTTACCAAATGGGTTTATGGCGAGGCGCTAGGGCGGCGTGCCGGCAGCGCGCGCAGCGATGAAGAAATCGCAGAATTCGTCGCCGAAGGCCTCGAATTTACGGTTCATAAAGTCGAAGTTTGTACGGCGTGCCGGTGGAATCACCTATTGGCGGCGGCGACGGCTTATGATGAAGGTTAGTTTTTGGCTCGGCCGTTGTGGCCGGTAAGCTGCACTTATTTAAGAAAATCTGCCCATGATTGACGAGGACACGAAGCAGTGACCGAAAAGGAATCCGCCCAAAAGAGAGCTGGGCGTCATAGTAAAAAATCTACGAACCAGCGCAAACGTCGTCGCTGGCCCTGGATTGTTTTGATCGTCGCCTTGGTGCTCGTGGCTGTGCCCGCAGCTCTCTTCGGCTACGCCTACTCTCAGTACACGGTCCCGGAACCAAAGGACCTTCAAGCCAGCCAGGTTTCGACCATCGTTGCTGGTGACGGAAACACCCAGCTGGCTAAGTTGGTGCCGCCGGAAGGCAACCGCACGCAGGTCAAGCTGGAAGAAGTCCCTGATTACGTAGAAGATTCCGTGCTTTCGGCCGAGGACCGCGAGTTCTGGACCAACTCGGGCTTTTCCTTTACCGGCTTAGGCCGCGCAGTCTTGGGAAAGCTCACCGGTGACTCCACCGCGGGTGGTGGCTCCACCATTACCCAGCAGTATGTGAAAAACACTCTGGTGGGTGACGAGTACTCCTACGTCCGTAAGATTCGTGAGCTCATCTACTCCATCAAGATGACCAACGAATGGTCTAAGGAAGACATCCTGCAGGCCTACCTGAATACGGTCTACTTCGGACGTAATGCTTATGGCATCCAGGCTGCTTCGAACGCCTACTTCAACAAGGACGCAAAGGACCTCACCGTGGAAGAGGGCGCCATGTTGGCCGGCCTTATCCAGTCTCCTTCCGTTCTTGATCCGCGCGTTGATGAGGAAAGCTCCAAGGCGCGTTGGAACTATGTTCTCGATGGCTTGGTAGAGATGGGCGATCTCAACGCCACCGAGCGTAAGGGAATGCAGTTCCCGCAGACTCGTGATCCTTCCGAGTACTCCGCATACACCGAGGCGCCGGGCGCTTTCGGCCACATCAAGAATCAGGTCATCGCCGAACTCGAGCGCGTCGGCATCACTGAGGATCAGGTGGCAACCGGTGGTCTGAAGATCACCACCACCATCGATATGAACGTGCAGAACGCCTCCACCGATGCGGTGGATGGTCAGCTGGCTTCCCTGCAGGAAGACGCACGTGCTGCTGCCGTCACCATTGACCCGGCAACCGGCGGTATCCGCGGCTACTTCGGCGGCAACGAGGCAACTGGTTGGGACTACGCAAATGCGGGTCTGCAGACCGGCTCCACCTTCAAGATCTTCACTCTTGCGGCAGCACTGCAGCAGGGCATTGGCTTGGATACCTATTACTCCTCGGCTCCTTATCAGCTGCCTGGTTCCCAGGTGGTTACCAACGTCGATGGTGGCTGCGGCAGCTGCTCCATCGCTGAGGCGTTGAAGAAATCCTACAATACCTCCTTCCTCCGCCTGCAGGACGATCTGGAAAACCGTACGCAGGACACCGCAGACATGGCGCATGCTCTGGGTATTGCAAAGTCGCTGCCGGGCATCGATAAGACCCTGAGCGAGAAGGGCGGGACTCCGTTCGAGGGCGTTGTGCTGGGCCAGTACCAGTCCCGTCCGCTGGATATGGCTAGCGCTATGGCCACTTTGACCAACGGTGGCGTTTGGCACCAGCCTCACTTCGTTCAGAAGGTGGAGACCACCGGCGGCGAGGTTCTCTACGAGTTCGATGACAAGGGTGGCGAGCGCCGTGTTTCCGCGAACGTTGCCAACAATGTCTTGAAGGCAATGCTCCCGGTCGCAGGTTGGTCCAACGGTGCTCTGGCCGGCGGCCGTGAGTCCGCTTCCAAGACCGGTACCACGCAGCTGGGCGATACCGGCAACAACAAGGACGCTTGGATGGTTGGCTCCACCCCGCAGCTAGCAACCGCCGTGTGGGTTGGTACCGCTGACAACACCTCTGCCATCTTCAACTCCTATGGCGGAATCATGTACGGCTCCAACTCCCCGACTCAGATTTGGAAGCAGATTCTGGATACCTCGCTGGCTAACGCTGAGTACAAGTCCTTCCCGCAGGCTTACCCTGTCCGTTACGGTAACGGTAACTGGGGTTCGGGTTACACCGGCTCCTACGACTCTTCCTATAACTCCGGTACCGCTGGCAGCGACAGCAACACCGCTCCGGAACAGGACGCTCAGGCACCTACTCCGGCACCAGAGGAACAGGCCCAGCAGCCGGCGCCTTCGCCGGAACAGCAACAGGGCCAGCCGGGCCAGGGACCTGGCCAGGGGCAACCGGGTCGACCGGCACAGCCTAATCAGCCGGCGCAGGATGTCCCGTCAATTGAGGACATCATCAACGGCCAAGGCGATTTGGCCGATCTGCTTAATCAATAGGAGATCAGCGTGACTGATAGGGCCCTTCGTAAGGTGAAGTCGGGGGCGCAAGCTCGCCCCACTTCACCCGTTGCCCCCGTATCACCCGCCGCCACCGATAAGGCAGCGGCGGAAAATACTGGACTCGTTCCGCTTTCGTCGGAGCCTTTTGCGCACGATGTCGTCGAGTTCTTCGGAGGGCCGAAGGGTCGTTTCGCATATTCGGGCAAGAAGCAATGGTTTAGCCCCCTGCGCGCCCTCATCGCGGTGGCTTGGATGTTTCTGGTATTCGGCTTTCTCAGCAAGGCCACTTGCGCGGGCAGCCGCACTTCTGCAGAAGGGCTCATTTCGCTGAACTGGGATGGCAACCGTCAGTACACCTCGTTCTGCTACAACGACATCATCCCGCTCTACGGTGGCCGCGGCCTCGACCAGGGTGGCTTCCCTTATGCCTTTTCGTGGCAGGAGGGTGACCTCACTCGCTACATGGAATACCCAGTCTTGGCCGGGATGTTTCAGGGAATCATGGGTTGGCTCTCGCGCACTACCTACCCGGTGGGCCACTGGTTTGGCATCGCCGAATCCGGTTGGTACTTCGGGCTCACCGCACTGGTGATGTCGTGCATCTGGGTCGTTACCGTCTACATGGTCTTCCGCCTGACCGGAAACCGGGCGTGGGACACCGTACTGATGGCGGCCAGCCCACTGGTAGTCATCCATGGATTTACCAACTGGGACATCCCCTCCATCGCTTTCATGGTGGGCGCACTTCTCGCCGTAACCCGTGGCAAGAATTGGCTCGCCGGAATCCTGATTGGTTGCGGTACTGCGTTCAAGCTGTGGCCACTATTCATCCTGGGCGCGTTCTTAGTGCTGGCAGTGCGAAACAAGAAGTGGGCGCCGTTAGGCGGAATGCTCGGCGGTACGGTGATCTCCTGGCTCGTGGTCAACGTCCCTGTGGCAGAAAAGTACCCGGAGGCTTGGCACGAGTTCTTCCGCTTGAACGAGGAACGTGGCGCGGAGTGGACCACCATCTATGCCGTGCTTAACCGCGTGACGGGAATCGAGTTCAGCCCGGAATTCCTCAACGCCTTCACCCTGCCCGCCTTCCTCATCGCATGCGCGGTCATTGGAGTCTTCGGACTGCGGGTGGCACGTACGCCGCGCGTGGCCGAGCTAATCTACCTAATTTTGATGGCCTTCTTGTTGGTGAACAAGGTTTGGTCCCCGCAGTATTCGCTGTGGTTGGTGGTCCCGGCTCTGTTAGCCCTGCCGCGTTGGCGTTTGCTGATGAGCTGGATGCTTGTCGACGCCCTGGTGTGGCCGGTTCTCATGTGGCACATGCTGGGGGAGGAAAACAAGGGCATCGGGCATGAGCTGCTCGATATCATGGTCATCGCCCGCGACGGCTTCATCATCGTCATTGGTGTGCTCGTCGTGCGCCAGATGCTGGGCAAGAGCGTCGATAAAGTCCGCGCGGCACACGCAGGCCGCGATCCGCTAGTAGGGGAGTTTGCCTAAATGGGTATCACAATCGTGGGAATCGTTTCGATCGTCCTCGGGTTCTTCTGCGTCATGGCTGCTTACTATCTCTATCAGCGCAGCGAAGATCGCCGTTGGCCCATCTTGCTTGGCCTACTGGCGCTTTTGTTTCTGACGGTGATTCCAGCCGGCAGTGCGATCTTCTTCGCCACCACCATGCGGAGCTAGGTGCGAGCCACGCGCACGGTCGTTCGTGTGCTTGGTTACAGACTGTAAGTCCTCAGCGGAAATATCCCGTTGGGGATTTCTTTTTGGCCGGTCAATGCGCTATTGTGATGGGGTTGCTTGACGCAACGTACCCTCCTGCCATATCCGCAAAGGTGATATGGCCGAAAACAATTACTAGACCATAGGAGGTGATGAGGTCCGTGCGTCACTACGAAGTCATGATTATTCTGGATCCTAACCAGGATGAGCGCACCGTATCCCCGTCCCTAGACAAGTTCCTGGAAGTTGTCCGTAAGGACGGCGGCAAGGTTGAAAACGTTGATGTATGGGGCAAGCGTCGTCTTGCTTACGCCATCAACAAGAAGGAAGAGGGCATCTACGCCGTCGTTACCCTTGAGTGCGAGTCCGCATCGGTACTCGAGCTTGACCGCCGCCTGAACCTGAACGACACCATCCTGCGTACCAAGGTTCTGCGCACCGACAGCAAATAGCGGATACTGGTTTCAGAGTTTTAAGAATCCACGTAACCGATAAGGAGAACAGACCATGGCACAGGGAGAAACCCCAATCACCGTTGTTGGCAACGTAGTTGCTGACCCGGAGCTTCGCTTCACCCCAGCGGGTGCAGCTGTAGCAAACTTCCGCGTTGCTTCCACCCCTCGTCGCTTCAATTCGCAGACGAATCAGTGGGAGGATGGCGAAGCCATGTTCCTGACTTGCAACGTGTGGCGCCAAGCCGCAGAAAACGTTGCAGAGACTTTGACCAAGGGCATGCGTGTCATTGTTAATGGCCGCCTCCGCCAGCGTTCTTACCAGAACCGCGAGGGCGAAAACCGCACTGTCTTTGAGGTTGAGGTCGATGAAGTTGGCCCATCCCTGCGCTACGCTTCCGCTCAGGTCACCCGCAAGTCCGCCAATGGTGGCAATGGTGGTGGCAACTACGGCGGCCAGCAGCAGAACCAGGGTGGCAACAACTTTGGCGGCGGCAACCAGGGCGGCTTTGGTGGAAACCAGAGCGCTCCGCAGCAGTCAGCTCCTTCTAATGATCCGTGGAATTCTGCACCACAAGCCGGCAGCTTCGGCGGTGCAGACGCTGAACCCCCGTTCTAAACACTGTCAAACGCAATTATTAACTAACTCAATTGAAAGGCAGGGATCATGAAGCTGATCCTCACCGCTGCCGTTGAGAACCTCGGCGCCCCAGGCGAAATTGTTGAGGTTAAGAACGGCTACGGACGTAACTACCTGCTTCCTCGCGGCCTGGCAATCGTTGCCACCCGCGGTGCTGAGAAGCAGATCGAGGGCATCAAGCGCGCCCAGGAAGCTCGCGCAATCCGCGACCTGGATCACGCACGCGAGGTCCGCAACCAGCTCGAACAGCTCTCCGGCGTTCAGGTTGCAATGAAGACTTCTGAGAACGGCAAGCTTTTCGGCTCCGTTTCTGCAGATGACATCGTTTCCGCTATTGAGGCCGCTGGCGGCCCGAAGCTGGACAAGCGCATCGTCGTTCTGCCAAAGGGCCTGGTCAAGAAGACCGGCAACTACCAGGTCGAGCTCAAGCTGCACGCTGATGTTCTCGGCAAGGTGAACTTCTCGGTCGTCGCTGCCTAAAACTGATTTAAGGCGCACGACGGTTTCCATGCCCGAAGCATGGAAACCACAATGACAACAGCAACGCAGTTGGTCCTTGGGGCCTGCCATGTGAGGTGGCAAACCCCAGGGGCCTTTTGCGCGTTTTAGGCACGATTTCACCCGCCTGTGGACAACTGTGGATAACTTTCCAAATCTGTGGATAACTTTTGTCAAGTGGAGGCTGTTTTTACCGCTCGTTAACCCGCGGGTAAAAGCGTTAATGCGCAGGTAGATGCGGTTGTCCACTGGTTTTGTGTACATTTTCACATTGGCAAAAACATCACCTGACCTGCGCTTATAGTAATCGCAGGTCAGTGGCTTGAAGGAGTTATCCACAGGTCCTAACAGCAGTCTTAGGGCAAAAGTACGCACTCACCTGGGAATTGCACAAGTGCCTGTGGAAAACTTTCGTTTTATACCCAAGCGAAGCGTGTATCGGGGCGAAAATTGTATGTCTATCCGCTGCATTAGACTTAAAGCTCGAAAGAGTAGCCGAGGGGAGATATGCCGCCTAGCGGCCGCAAAAATATCGTGGGATGGATTGTCTATGACTAATGCAAGCTTTGATGACTCTGACTACGTACCGCCAGAGGCGCCCGATGTGCCGGAGGTAGAAGATCGCCCCTACCGCGGCAAGCGCAGGGATGACGTTAAGCGCTATGGCGAGTTCCGCCAGCCGCCTTCAGATAGGGAAGCGGAGCAAGGCGTCTTGGGCGCTATGCTCCTTAGCCCGAATACGGTTATGGAAGTCATTGAGGAGCTCGAACCAGATGACTTTTATTACCCAGCGCATGCGTTGATTTACCAGGCTATGGTCGATCTTTATGCCGCCGGCACTGACATTGACGCGGTCATCGTGGCCTCCCGTCTAGACCGCTATAACAATCTGGAGCGCGTGGGTGGTGCGCCCTACTTGCACACCCTTTTGGCCACCGTTCCTACTGCAGCGAATGCTCGCTACTATGCGGAAATCGTTGCGGAAAAGGCAGTTCTGCGCAAGCTTGTTGACGCAGGTACGCGCGTTGTTCAGCTGGGTTTTGAAGGCGCCGAAGATGCAGAAATCGAGTCTGTCTTGGATCGTGCCCAGCAAGAAGTGTTTGCGGTGGCGCAGAAGAAGACAACCGAGGATTATCAAGTTCTGGGAAAGCTTATCGATCCAACCATTGACGAGCTCGCGATGCTGCAGCAAAACGGTGGCTTGGAGGCCGGCGTACCAACTGGCTTCATTGACTTGGACAAGCTCACCAATGGTCTGCGTGCTGGCCAGATGATCATCGTCGCGGCGCGTCCTGGTGTTGGTAAGTCGACGCTGGCCATGGACTTCATGCGTTCGGCTTCGTTGCAGCATGGCAAGACTTCCGTAATCTTCTCCCTCGAGATGTCTGCCTCTGAGATCGTGATGCGTTTGCTCTCGGCTGAGGCGGAGGTAAAGCTATCCGATATGCGCGGTGGCCGCGTTTCCACTGAAGACTGGGCCAAGATCGACCAGACGCTCAACCGCATCCAAGACGCGGCACTGTTCATCGATGATTCTCCGAACCTCACCATGATGGAGATTCGCTCCAAGGCCCGCCGCCTCAAGCAACAACATGGTTTGGACCTCATCGTGCTTGACTATATGCAGCTGATGTCTTCCGGCAAGAAGGTTGAATCCCGTCAGCAAGAGGTCTCGGAATTCTCCCGACAGCTTAAGCTTTTGGCCAAGGAGCTCGAGGTGCCGCTGATTGCTATTTCCCAGCTGAACCGTGGCCCGGAGTCCCGCACTGACAAGAAGCCGCAGCTTGCTGACCTTCGTGAGTCGGGCTCGCTGGAGCAGGACGCCGATATGGTTATGCTGCTTTACCGCCCAGACTCCCAAGACCGGGATGACCCACGAGCTGGCGAGGCTGACATTATCCTGGCTAAGCACCGTGGTGGTCCTATCGATACAATCCAGGTTGCGCATCAGCTGCACTACTCCAAGTTCGTCAACATGGCACATGGCTAATAGCCTGCCGCACCCTCAGAATAGGCAACCGGTGTCGCATATCCGCGGCTTAGCGATTTCCGGCGCCTTTGCCGCGGCCGTTATGGCATTGAGCCTCAGTGGCGTTGGTTGTTCCGGCACCCCAGCGCCTGAAGGAGGCACGGGGCAGCCCACGTCGGCGCCCGTGATGCCCACTAAACCCTCTCCGCAGGTAAATGCCCAGAAGTTTGTTTATGGCCATCAACACCCGCGACAACATGGATACTTGGTGACGCCCAAGAAGCTTTCACCTGCGAAAAAGATCCCTTTAGTGATTTTCTTCCATGGTGGTGGATGGCAAGAAAAGTCTACTGCGCGCTCTGCGGCACCCGTGGTCAACGACCTAGCCCAACACGGAGTTGCAGTGTGGAACGTGGAATACCGTGGCGTGACTTTGAACGCGAAGGATGCGCCTGGTGGGTGGCCAATGACGTACAACGACGTTGCGGCGGCTATTGACTTCATTCCGCAGCTCGCGCATGAATCACGCATCCCCCTCGACATCAGCAATGTCGTTGTTGCTGGTTATTCAGCGGGCGGCAACCTTTCGACGTGGGCTTGTTCGCGTCCGGCGCTGCCGGCAAAGGCACCTGGTGCCGCACCAAAGTTCCGCGTAGATAAATGCGTGGGTATTGCCGGTGTTTATGACATGCACCTGGCCTTTAGACAGCACGATAAGTTTGTGCGCACGCTTCTAGGTGGTACGCCGCGCCAGGTGCCGCAGCGTTATTTCGAAGCTTCACCTGCGGACAATGTCAACGACAAAGCCCGCATCGTGGTGCTCCACGGTAAAAATGACAAGACCGTCAACGCCGACGAGGTCAAATACTTCATGGCTCGAGCACGTGCGCATGGACTCAGCATTGAGACGGTGCTCCTCGATGACGCGGAGCATTATTCGTGGTCTAAGCCGGAAGGGCCGCAGTGGAAAGCTGCGCGGAAAGCGATTCTTCAGCAGATCCATACAGAGACAAATCCTTGACCTTTGCAGGATCACCTAGGCGCGGGCCGAGTACTACGAGCACGATAAATACTGCGGTCGTGGCGATGGCCAACCATTGCCAGAAGGCGTGCAATCTTTTTCCGAGCTGTTGCGCGAACCAGGCGCCGAAGAATGCACCCAGGGTGTTGAAGAAGAGATCATCGATGTCGGTGCGCCCTAGCGAAAAGACGTATTGGATGGTCTCGACTAGGGCAGAGAAGACAAGACCCCAGATCGTTGCCTTGAGTTTCGAGCCCACCTGCACGTAGAGCAGTATTCCAAGTGGGACGAAGAATGCGAAGTTACCGCCGTATTCAAACGCGGGCTTGAACCAGCTGCCGGAGAACAGATCATCCAGCGGCATCAGACGCAGCTCCCTGGCGCGTTGATTATCCGGATTCCAGAGATAACCGATCTGGAAGAAGGCTTTCAGGGTGGTCAGTGACAAAATGACCGCGCAATATCCGCCCAGAGCAACGGCAGCGCGCAAGCGTGCTTTCATCTCTATACCAGTGCCTTTCCCCGTTGTTCCGGAAGTAAGAATGCGGCAATTGTTGCCACAGCGAATGCGGCGGCGAAGATGGCAAAAAGCCAGGGCTTACCGCCGTGCGAGACTACCACTGGCACCATCAATGGAGCGAGAATGGAAGCAAGCCGGCCGAAGCCCGCGGCGGCACCCGTTCCCGCGCCGCGGAGGTGGGTGGGATAGAGCTCTGGGCCGATGGCGTAAAGCGCACCCCAGGCTCCCAAGTTGAAGAAGGACAACAGGCAACCTGCCACGAGAATCAAGGTCGTGGTGGATGCAAAACCATACATTCCTGCTGCACAGGCGGAACCGATTAGGAACGCGGCGAGCGTTGGGCGTCGGCCCCAGGATTCAATAAGCCAGGCTGCAGCGGCGTAGCCGGGCAGCTGGGCAAGCGTGATGATTAACGTGAAGCTGAAGGATTTAACCAGGCTGAACCCATCGGCTACGAGGAGTGAAGGAATCCAGATGAACGCGCCGTAGTAGCTCAAGTTCACACAAAACCAGATGCACCAGAACGCGGCGGTCCGCCGGCGCAGTGATGCCGACCAAATGCTAGTCGAGGTGATGTCTTCCTCCCCGTAGGTCGGTGGGGTAACGGCAGAAGATTGAGGTTTGCCCTCGGATCTGGCTGCTGCTTCGAAGGAGGCCACCGCCTCTTCTGCCTCCGCGTGCCGGCCTTTGGATTCCAAGAAACGCACCGATTCGGGCAGACGGAGGCGCACGAACAGGGCGTAGATGGCAGGTGCCATTCCCAGCGCCAAGGCCCAGCGCCAGCCGCTAGGCGACGCCCCGACTACAAAGGTGCCAATGAGCGCTGCGAGCACCCAGCCCACTGCCCAGAAAGCCTCAAGTATGACCACCATGCGTCCACGCACTTTAAGCGGGGAGAACTCGGAAATGAGCGTTGATGCCACCGGCAGTTCTGCGCCTAAACCGAGGCCGACGATAAAGCGCAGGACAAGGAGCATCGTCAATCCGGTCGAGAGGGCTGATGCGCCGGTGGCCAAACCGTAGACCAGCAGGGTTAGCGCGAATACTTGGCGGCGCCCAATCTTATCGGCAAGCAACCCTCCAAAGGTCGCGCCGAGTGCCATGCCCACGAAGCCGATTGAAGCCAGCCAGGAGGATTCGGTAGGGCTAATGCCCCAGTGGGTTGCCAAAGCTGCCATGACGAAAGAGATGAGTCCGACATCCATGGCATCGAGTGCCCAGCCGATCCCTGAGCCGGCTAACAGCTTCTTGTGTTTCTTAGTAACAGGCAGGCGGTCGAGACGCTCCGCGCGTGAAATGTGGCCTTGGTTGATTGTCCGCATACAAGGGCACTATAGCCGGGTATAGCTCTGTGTGCTGGGAAAATGCTAGGAAGTTTGGAAGTTGCGCAGACGCAGTGAGTTGCTGACAACGAACACGGAGCTAAAGGCCATAGCGATGCCGGCGAAAAGCGGGTTGAGTAGGCCCAAGGCGGCTACTGGGATGAGCAGTACGTTGTAGGCAAAGGCCCAGAAGAGGTTGCCCTTGATGATGCGCAGCGTGCGCCGCGAGAGCCGGATGGCGTCGGCTGCGGAGCGCAGATCGCTGTTCATCAAGGTGATATCGGATGCTTCAATCGCCACGTCGGTGCCAGCCCCCATGGCTAGGCCGAGGTCTGCCTGGGCAAGGGCTGCTGCGTCGTTGACGCCGTCACCCACCATGGCAACGGTCTTTCCCTCCTCCTGCAAGTGCCTGATTACCGCCACCTTGTCGGACGGCAGCACGCCTGCGGTCACGTCCGCGTCGGCGATGCCCACGGCCTTGGCGACGGCGCGCGCTGCTCCTTCGTTGTCACCGGTCAGAAGATGTGGGTTAAGGCCGAGTTCGCGGAGCTTGGCGACGGCCGTGGCAGACGTCGGCTTCACCGTATCGCGAACATCGATGATTCCAGCGAGCGTATCGTCCACGTAGACGGCGACCGGGGTTGCACCCTCGGCCTCCGCGGCCTGGAAGGTGGCGGCGAGCTCGCCGCGTGCTGCTTGCTCACCCTTTATGCGTCCTACGCGCACGCGGTGTCCGTCTACTGTGCCCTTGACGCCTTGGCCTGCCACGGAATGGAAATCGCTTGCGGGCTCAATGCGGCCTGCCTGCGGCAGATCTTGGGCTGCTGAAACGATGGCCTTGGCAATCGGATGCTCAGAACCTACTTCCACCGCCGCGGCGAGCAGGAGAAGCCTGCCTTCTGCTGTAGAGCCTCCCATTTGCTGTGCGAGATGCACACGTGCGACGGTCATTTTGCCCTCGGTGACGGTGCCGGTCTTGTCCATGACGATGGTGTCTACTTTCTTGGTGGACTCGAGGACCTCAGGGCCTTTGATGAGAAGCCCCAGCTGCGCGCCGCGGCCAGTGCCCACCAAAATGGCAGTCGGAGTTGCAAGGCCCATTGCGCAGGGGCAGGCGATGATGAGTACAGCGACCGCAGCGATGAAGGCTGGTGCGACGCCGTCCCCAAAGACCAAGTGCGCGAGCAGCGTTAGGGCGGCAATGATGATGACCACGGGCACGAAGACCTGTGCAATCTTGTCTACCAGGCGCTGGACTGGGGCCTTGGAAGCCTGGGCGTCGGTGACCAGCTTGGCCATTTGCGCGAGCGTGGTATCCGCGCCGACCTTGGTGGCGCGGACTTCTAAGCGGCCGGCGGAGTTTAACGTGGCGCCGGTAACGTGGTCACCCGCCTTGACTTCCACGGGCATTGACTCGCCTGTCAGCATGGACTCGTCTACGGCGGAGGCGCCGGCTTCCACGACGCCGTCGGTGGCGATCTTCTCGCCAGGACGAACGACGAATATGTCTCCTACCTGGATCTGTGTGATGGGCACGCGTTTTTCCGCGCCGTCGACAAGCAGCGTAGCGTCCTTGGCGCCCATCCCCAGAAGCGTGCGCAGCGCCTCCGAGGATTGGCCCTTGGCTTTGACCTCAAACCAACGGCCCAACAGCAAGAATGTGATGACCATGCCCACCGATTCCAGATAGATGTGATCCATCTGTGCGTGGTTGGACATCAGCTCCATGTGCATCTTCATCCCAGGCTGGCCAGCGGTGCCGAAGAACATGGCATACAGCGACCAAAAATAGGCCGCGGTGGTTCCTATGGAAATCAGCGTGTCCATGGTGAAGGAGCCGTGACGAAGGTTTGCCCACGTCGCCTTGTGGAAAGGTGCGCCGCCGAAGATATAGACGATGGTCGCCAGAATTGCGGCCGCCCATTGCCAGTTGTCGAACTGCAGGCTGGGCAGCATGGAAACCAGCATTACCGGTGTGGAAAGCGCGGCTGAGATGAGGGTGCGGCGCAGTAGATCACGGGACTCCTGGGCGCGCGCGGCCGCGGTGGGATCTGAGCCATTCTCGGGGTCTTCCGCATCGGAAGAATCATCGCCCATAGTGAAAGCGTTGTAGCCGGCGCCGCGAACTACCTCAATGAGGGATTCGGGGTTTGCAGTGGCCGGGTCGTACTCAATGGCGGCGGTCTCGGTGGCGAAGTTGACATTGGCCGTTACTCCGTCGACCTTGTTGAGCTTGCGCTGCACGCGCGACGAGCACGAGGTGCACGTCATGCCGGAAACGCCAAGATCCAGGTGGGCGAGATTAGTCATGGTTCTAAGAGGGAAGAGTGAATTAGGAAGGGGAAGAGTGAATTAGGCCTTGACCTTGTAGCCTGCCTCTGCAACGGCGGCGACAACCTGCTCGTCGGTGAAGCCCTCGCCCTCGACGGTGACGGCGCCGGTGGTGTGGTCTGCGCTAACGGAGCTGACGCCGGCGATTTCGCCGACCTCTTCACGTACCGACATTTCGCAGTGTCCGCAGGTCATGCCCTCTACGGTGTAGTTCTTTACGCTCATTGTTTTTCCTTTCTTTGGGTACAACCCGACCGTATACCCCCAGGGGGTATATTGCAATAGTGCGCTAAGGAATAACACTCAGTCATGTACCGTTGATAGGAAAGACCCCGAAAAACAGGAGAGATTTATATGGCAACTATCGACGTAACTGAAGAGACCTTTGAGCAGACCGTGTCCGGTGAGGGCATTACTCTCGTAGACGCTTGGGCTGATTGGTGCGGCCCGTGCAAGCGCTTCGCGCCGGTATTTGAGAAGGCTTCCGAGGAGCACCCAGACGCGACCTTCGCCAAGCTCGACACCGAGGCAAACCAGGGCCTTTCCGCAGCGCTGCAGATCCAGTCCATTCCTACCCTGATGATCTTCCGTGACGGGATCCTGGTCTTCCGCGAGGCGGGTGCATTGCCACCAGCAGCCCTCGAGGATGTGATCAAACAGGTTAAGGAGCTCGACATGGAGGACGTCCGCCGTCAGGTTGAAGAGCAGAACGCGCAAAGCGAGAGCTAGGAAGCCGGCGGGTTCGGCGCATAGCGCTTTATCCCCCACCCTCAAGCTCTTTTCTCGGACGCTTTCTAGCTAGTCCGGCTAAACTCGCTAGAAAGCGTCCTTTTTATTGGGACCTTCCCTTATTTCCACACGCAAGGAGTTAGTTCAATGGCGAATCCATTCAGCAAAGGCTGGAAGTACGTAATGGCCTCTTTCGATCAGAAGATCGATGAGAACGCCGACCCTAAGGTGCAAATTCAGCAGGCTGTGGACGGTGCCAAGGAACAACACCGCAAGATCTCCGAGCATGCGGCGGAAATCATCGGTCACAAGAACCAGCTCGAGCTGCAGATCAACCGCCTGCTCAAGCAGCAGGAGGATTACCAAAACCAGACGCGGCGCGCCCTCGAGCTAGCAGATAAGGCGGATGACCCGCAGTCTGCTTCCGAGTACAACCAGGCTGCCGAGGTTGTAGCCTCTCAGCTGGTTGCTGTGGAACATGAGCTGGAGAACGTAAAGACTCAACACGCCGCTGCCGCTCAGGCTGCAGAGCAGGCTAAGGCTCAGCAGCAGCAGTCCGAGGCGCGCCTGAAGGAGCAGCTGGCACAGGTCGACGAGCTCATGGCGCAGGCTGATCAGGCTGCGATGCAGGAGCAAAACGCCAAGGTCGTGCAGTCCATGGACGAACTGCAGGCGGATGACTCCGTGCCTACACTAGATTCTGTGCGCGCAAAGATTGAAAAGCGCTATACCGATGCACTGGGTGCGCAGGAGCTGCACCAGGCTTCCGGCGGCAGCCGTATTCAGGAAATCACCGCGGCCGGCAATGACATGAAGGCAACCTCCCGTCTGGAGGGGATCCGCGCCGAGATGGCTAAGCAGAAAGAGCTAGGCTCCGGTGAGCAGAAGTAGCCACTAAGGCTTTTAAGGCAGAAATAGAAAAGAGGCGGCCACCTCCTTCTTTCCTCAACGCTGAGGGAGCTGAAGGGGTGGCCGCCTCCTTTTAGGCGAGGAGGTTAGCTTTCCTCGCGGCGGATGGCGATGAGGACGCCACGAATGCCGGAGTGGAAGCCATCGCGCAGATTGACGCGTTGGGATTCGCTCAGCGTGTACTCGTGCAGAGTTTCACAGGCAAACTGCAGCAGCGGGCGGTCGATCTCCGGCGGCAGGCCGCCGCCCGAGAGTAGGTGTGCTTGGTCGCGTTGCTCGGCGTTGGCGGCATTCTCGAACCACCAGGAGGCGTATTGCTGGCCGACGTCGAATGGCGACTGGAAGCCTGCAGAGGTCCAGACCTCCTCGGGTAGTGGCACGTACTTGGAGCGCAGCTTGCGGCGCGGAGCCATCATGGACGGCTTCGGTGCAGCTGGCTTCGGGGTCTCGGCTGCGCTTTGCGTTCCGTCGGCAGAATCCGGAGACGGGGTCTGCGGTGCCTGCGTGTTCTCGGCCGCAGGCTTGGTTTCGGCAGTTTCACCCGAGCCCGTTGTGGTGGCCGTATGTGGCGCGAGGTCGGCAGGGGAGGGGCTGGGCTTCGGTGCTGAGGTAAACGCTGCTTCTGCCTCGGAAGGCTCGCACTCGTCCTCTGCTTGAGGCACCTGCGGCAGCTCTTCGTCGCTGTTGTGAGGCTCGCGGATGGTGGGCGGCAGTGGGCCTTCCAAAACCTGCAGCTCCATTGCATCGGCGAAGTCTTCGCGCGGATCGAGGATGGTCGTGGTGTCACAAGCGTGGCGCAGGGCGGAGGACATGGAGTCCCAGCCAAAGCCGTAGAGGTGCACGCGCACGCCCGCGTTTACGGCTTCTTGTACGCCCGGGATCATATCGGCGTCACCGGAAACCAAAACAAAGTCGGTGACTTGCTGCTTCATTGCAGCGAGGATCATGTCGGCAACGAGGCGGGTATCGACTGCCTTTTGGGTGCGGCGTTCGCCCCACTCGATGAGCTGGCCGGTGCGAAGCTGCACGCCATCACAGGTTCGCAGTGCGCGCTGGTAGCGGTGTGGACCAGTGTCTGGGATTCCGTCGTACCAGTACTGGCGGTGAATGCGGTTTCCGAGCTGATTCTCCACCATGGAACCGAGATTATTTACGACCTCTGGGAGGTCTATTTCTAGTTGCGCGCGAGCTCCGGTTTCCCATGAGTTATAAAAGCTCGCAAGCAGGTAAGACGTGTCAACGAAGACAAGTGTTCGTTCAAGCATGGCTCCTAAGTTCCGTTCCTAATAGTTCTAAATAAATTTTCTTTGGGATCCAGTGTGCCCCATTAGTCACTAAACGTCGATGCCTTGGGGAAAATTGGCAGGTCAGGCGGCCTAGAAAAGTTTTGCTCTTGCGTCAATCTAAAATCCGAGGTACTTGTTTAGTTAGTTAGTTGAGTAACTAACCAGTTGAGCAAGCGAGGAGGTGCAGGCGTACATGGATAACTCAACGCAGCCGTTGTTCAGACAGATCGCCGCGCTAATTGAGGACTCCATCGTGGAAGGTGGCCTGGAAGAAGGAGCGCAGGCGCCTTCGACGAATGAGCTAGCCGCCTTCCACAACATCAACCCCGCCACGGCACGAAAGGGGATTACTTTGTTGACCGAACTTGGAATTCTAGAAAAACGCCGCGGCATCGGCATGTTCGTGGCGGCCGGCGCTACCGAAAGAATCCGCCAGCGGCGACGCAATGACTTCGCCGCCGAATACGTCGCCCCCCTCGTCGATGAGGCCGTCCGCCTTGGGTATACGCGCGAGCAATTACAAGAACTTGTCCACCGTGTCGCAGAAAGCAGAGGACTCTACTCATGACCGCACACACCGCACACACCGCGAACCCCGCAAACGCTGCAATTACTGCAAACACCGTTGCAACCGCGCAGGGTGTTTCCAAGTCTTTCTCCCGCAAGACCGTCCTGGACGGCGTCAATATTCAGCTAGCGGAAGGCCGCATCTACGGGCTCGTTGGCCGCAACGGCACAGGCAAGTCCACGCTGCTTTCGCTGCTAGCCGGGCAGGCGCGTTACAAGGGAAAAATTGAGGTCTTCGGACAAGCGCCTTTCGATAACGCCGAGGTGATGGATCAGGTGGTCTTCGCTGGCGTGGACACCGCCTACCCGAGTTCCTGGAAGTTTGGCGCGATTGTGAAGGTTGCAGCCCAGCGCTACCCCCACTGGCAGCAGGAGGTGGCGGAGCATCTCATCGAGGTCTTCAGCCTCGATCTGAGCACGCGACATGGTTCGGCTTCCCGCGGCCAGCGTTCCATGCTGGCTATTGTCATTGCTCTCGCGGCGCGTGCGCCGCTAACTCTGTTGGATGAGCCTTACCTGGGTCTCGATGCCTATAACCATGAGGCCTTCTATCGTGAGCTCCTCGCTGAGCTGGAGGCCCATCCGCGCACGGTGGTGTTGGCGACCCACGATCTGCACGCGACTTCGCAAGTGGTCGACAGCTACCTAGTGCTGCGCGACGGCGTTGTCCGCACTTTTGATGCCGCTCTGCTTGACGACGCCCTCGTTGAAGTCGCAGTTACCGGGTCCCTACCCGCAGAGCTGGAAGAGGCGGCGCTCGTTAAGGAGACCGTAGGTGGCAATACCCGCGTCATCGTGGAGCGCGGCGTCGCCCAAGGCAAGCCGGTCAACTTGGAAGATGCAGTGAAGCTCGCGATGGGAGGGCTCGATGTTTAAACCCATGTTTAGCCTGTTTTGGCACCACATCACCGACTATTGGTGGCACTGTCTCGCCGCGGTGGTACTGATTGTAGTTTTTCCCTCGGCGCGGTTCTGGACAGACTTCCCCCTAGTTTCGCAGGTTATGTACTCGTGCTTGGGTCTCAATTTGGCCGTTGCACTCTTGGTCCCTTTTCCGGCATTCAAGGCCTTTGGCTACCGGCGCGCGGATTTCCTTCGTTTGAATATTCCCCTCGCGGTGCTCGTGGTCGGAGTCATTGCCGTGTTCAATATTGGTGTTATCCCACTGCCGCAAGCGCTGGGAATCACCGGGCTAGTCGCACTTTTCGTCGTTTGGTATTTATACAAGCAAATCCGTGATAAAGATCGTGAGCGCAAGCGCACCGCCGTTAAAGATTCGAAGGGCTCGCGGTGGAAAATCATACTATCCACTGCCGTCATCGTTGGCGGCCTGCTCTTCGCTTGGCAGAAGTTGCTTCCCGGCGTATTCCCTTCAGTGCGGGATCCATTTATTTGGGCAATTCCCGTCCTCTTTGGCGCCCTTGGTAGCAGCTGGCTCTTTGGCGACGACCTTTACATGTGGCAGGCATTCGGGCGCACGCGCCGCTCCTGGCGCCGCCACAACCTAGGCACGGGCTTGCTCGGTTTGGTGTGCGTGCTTGCACTAAGTGGGCTGCTTGCGCCCGCGGATCTCTTCGTGAATGTAGGACTTTATGTCCTGTTCTTTGTGTTGTGCAATGCGAGTTTGTGGTTGGGCCTCGTTGGAGTGATAGGAGGAATGAGCCTTCTCGGGTTTATTCGGGGCGTGGAAATGTCGCAGCCTACCGGCGCGATCGTATGCGTAGTCTGCATCGTCCTTGTTTTGCCCGTTCATTACTTTTACCCGCTGTACGCAAATACCCAACGTATCCCGGAGTGGTCGAAATGATTAAAGCCGAAAACCTAGCTATGCAAAATGCTCCGGCGCTGTCTTTCGCGCTCGAAGATAACCTGACCCACGGCCTGGTGGGCCCCAATGGAGTGGGCAAGACGACGCTGCTGCGCATGATCGCAGGCCAGCTCAAGTCGGAGGGGTTGAAAGTCTTTGGGGAGCGCCCCTTTGACAACCAGAAGATCATGGATCGCATCATCCTGATGGGCATCGATAACCCGCTTTTCGATGGCTGGAACGTGGACAAGCTCTTCCGCATTGGCAAGGCGCGGTGGAAGACCTGGAACCAGGAGCGGGCTGAAGAACTTGCCGCGCAATTTGCGCTCCCGAAGAAGAACTACTCCGGCTTGTCCCGCGGCCAGAAGTCCGCGATGGGCTTTATCTTCGCCGTAGCTTCCGGCTGCGAGTTGATGCTGCTGGATGAGCCCTACCTGGGACTCGACGTCGATAAGCGTCAGCGCTTTCTTGAGGTCCTCCGGAAGGAACAGGGCAAACGCACGATTGTGGTGTCCACCCATCATCTCGATGAGATTGAGGGCTACCTCGACACGGTGCTTTTGCTTGGCGAAGCCCCCTTGTCTGGCCCCATTGAAAGCCTCGTCGACTGCATCGTGGCGGTGACGGGCCCTGCGGAACAAGTAGATAGGGCGCTGGGGCGCCTACAGTTGCCGGTATTGGCCCGCCATTCCTCGGTCCACGCAGAGCGTGTGCTTATCGACGCCCGCCCCAACTTCGCCGAGTGCGTCTTCGATCAGGCGGCAGAATTCGGGCTACGCGCGCAGGAAGTCACCCTGGAAGAGGCGGTGCTGGCGCTAGGAGGTGCACAATGAAACTCTTCTTCGGCACGCTCAATTGGAGCAGCTCGTTGGTCACGATATTCCTGCTGTCCGGAATTTTCCTGCTTCGCGGAATTGAAGACCCGCTGATTACTGTATTCGCCCTCGTCGCACTTTGGGCGGAGACTTTTGCGACTGAACCAGACAAGGCCAAAGCACAGGCGCTGGGCCTTAGCACCGCGGTTACAACTCGCTATGGGCGAATCGTAGCGGTAATGCCAGCCCTAATTGCTGGTGTCATCAGCATCTATTTGCGATGGTGGTTCGCCCTCGTCATAACGGCGCTAATTCTCGCGTGGAAGCTGACCTGTTGGAAGGCCAAAGCCAAAACCATGACGGTCGAAGACCTTCTAGCGGATACTCCAGGCAATGATAGCTTTGGACACTTCCCAGCAAGCCTTGAAGGTCAGTTGGTCTACCGCCCGTTGGTTCGCGGTTGGGTCATCGGCTGGGTGGTCCTGGGTATCGCAGCGGTGGCGAACGCCTTCATCAGCAGCACATGGCCTGAGAACGGACCGAATATCGGAAACATGCTGATGACAATGGGCATCTTGGCGATGGCAACTGTTGTGCAACACCTAGATTCTTTGGCCAACTTCGTCACGCTTGGCGGCAGCCAAAGTACTTGGGCGCGACATGTCATCATCGCAAGCTTGGTCAGTCCGGCGGCGAGCCTCCTTGGCGTTGGGCTTAGCTGGCTGATTGTGGGTAAACCTATTTGGCTCATTGCAGCATTCGGCTTCCTGGTGCCCGCTCTCGTTGTCTCGCTTGAATTGTGTTCGTGGAAGACCGTCTACATGCCGGTGCTGATTGCCGCTGCAACGGCAGCCATCTTCGTGTTGCGAATGAAGGAGATGCTCGACGGGGTGCCAATGATGCTCGCGGCGGCCGTTACGTACGTGCTGTGGGCGGTGCTGCTGCCCGCCAACGTGCGACGGGTGAATCCATACGCCTCAGGCCTTAAAAAATGGCTAGGTATAAAGACCTAAAAAGTTGTGTTTACCTGCGGATTTGTAAAGTTTCAAAGTGGTGTGTAACTTTATGTGAGTCAGCGCGACCGACAGCGCCCCACAGTCACCCAGTGACTGGCTGAAGCGGCGATAGGAAAACAGGCCCTGACAAAAACAAATTTTTTGCTCATAATGAGCTGTCACTATTCAAATGGTGCCTGTTCGTTGTGTGGCGATGATGTCTGAGAACTCAATAGTGTGCCAATGT
>NZ_KV827745.1:0-3307 GCF_001836185.1 Corynebacterium sp. HMSC036D03 | reverse complement strand
GTGGCCTGTTTTTACTCACCCGGAAAGCACACCAGAGAGTGTCTGATGGTTTGTGTGTGGGTACCTAACCCGCATAAGGAGATGGACCAGAATGACTACTGTGGCGAGACGAGATCCGGCTAATAAGGCCAAGATTGATGCGATTGAAAAGAAGCTGCTTGCTAACCCTGACATCGCGAAACTGATTGATGACCTAGGCACGTCCACAACGGATGCCAACGACCTAGTTCGCGGCATGTTACAAGCCTCGATTACCAGGGGACTCAACGCTGAAATGGATGCCCACCTGGGCTACGAGTCTGGCGACAGGAGCGCTAAAGCTGCAGCTAGAACAGACAATTACCGCAACGGGTCGTATCCAAAGACCGTGGATTCTAACTACGGGCCAGTCACCGTTGATGTCCCTCGGGATCGGGCTGGAACATTCTTGCCGACTATGGTCCCTAAAGGTTCTAGGCGCTTGACTGATGTCGATGACATGATCGTCAGCTTGTACGCCGGTGGGATGACAATTAGGGACATCCAGCACCATATGGCAACGTCGATGCGTGTCGATATTTCCCATGAGACGATTTCTGCGGTTACTGACGCCGTGCTCGATGAGGTCATGGTCTGGCAAAACCGCCAGCTAGACGAGTTCTACCCCGTGGTTTTCCTGGACGCGTTGCGCATTAAAGTCCGCGACGACGGCCGAGTAGTCAACAAATCTGCGTACATGGCAATCGGCGTGGATCTCAACGGTATTAAGCACATTTTAGGATTGTGGATTGCCAAGGAAGAAGGCGCTTCATTCTGGGCGCAGGTATGCGCCAACCTTTCTAACCGTGGGGTCAAGGACGTCTTTATCGTCTGCTGTGACGGGCTGAAAGGCCTGCCAGAGGCAGTTGAGGCAACCTGGCCGAACTCTATGGTGCAAACCTGTATCGTGCACCTGATTCGCGCCGCTAACCGGTGGGTAGCCTACGGGGATCGCCGGGGCGTATCAGCCGCGTTGAAAAAGATTTACACTGCCACGGACGAGCCCACAGCACAGGTTGCTTTAGACGAATTTGAAGCCTCCGAGCTGGGTGAGAAATATCCCCGCTCAGTCAAGGTCTGGCGTGATGCGTGGGCGCGTTTCGTACCGTTTCTCCAGTTCCCACCAGCAGCCAGAAAGGTAATCTATACGACGAACTCCATTGAGTCGTTTAACAATGAACTGCGTAAAGCTACCCGCAACAGGGTGCAGTTCACCAACGATGAATCAGCGATAAAGACGCTGTGGTTGATGACCTGCAACATCGAAGACAAACGAGCCGCAAAGAGGGCAAAGCAAGGCAAACGAGTCTCAGCGACAGCCGGCAGACTCATGGAAGGAGCCCGAGTTTCCGGCTGGAAACAAGCCATCAACCAAATGGCCGTTGCCTACCCCGACCGCTTCGACAAATACCTATAAACCTAGCCCCACACACAAACAACTTGACACCCTCCGAACAAGCAAGCATTGATAGATGCAGGTCTGCACTACATTTTGTCGGTGAAACCCCACCGTGCCTGAGGTGATTGAAACCTGGCGGCGGGAAATCCCTGGTGAAGCCTACGCCCACGGCCAGATCTGGACACAAGCCTCGGCAAGCGATGCGCGCAAACACACAACCCCGAATACGGTGACCCACTTCCAGTACTCCTATGATCGGGCCAGACGCGGCCTGCGCGGAATCAAAGAGCAAGTCGCAAAAGCCAAACGCGCTGTTGACGGCGAAATCGCCATTAAGCGCAACCGCTATTTCGATCTTTCCACCCCGAACAAGAAGGTCAACTACGCTCTCGCTGCAAACACCGAGCCCTAGCCGGAATTAAAGGCTATGAAACCGACCTGACCGCTCTTCCCGCCCAGGAGGTTATCAGGCATTACCGCAGGCTATTCCACATTGAAAATGTCGTATCGGATGTCGAAATCAGACCTGAAAGCACGCCCAATCTATGCGAGGAAACAAAACTCGATCACAGCACATCTCAATATTGTGATGGCAGCACTAGCCGTGACCCACCTGATGGAGACCCGCAGTGGTCACTTCATCAAACGCCTCGTGAGAACACTCAAGAAATACCGCAGCTTTCAACTCGTCGTTGGCGGCGAAACCATTCACGCCGCCGTACCATTCCCGCCCGACCTCACTGCCACCATCCAAGTAATCACCGGCCGCGAACTTCCGCACAAAATTGGCCTAAGTCAGGTTAGAAGGGAATCAGCACACCGTCTCGTGGGATTCGTGCTCTGGGTGCTCAATCTGGATGGTGGAGTGCTCGATACCGTGTTCGCGCAGGGCCTGCTGGGCGGCATCCAACAGCGGGCCGGTGCCGACGGTGCCGTCGCGCACGATATGCACGGTCGTGAGCACGTTCACGCCGTCCAGGCTCCACAGGTGCAGGTCGTGGATGTCAGCAACGCCCTCGACCTGCCGCAGCGCGGGCTCGATCGCACTGGCGTCGAAGTCCGCCGGGACTTGCTCGAGCAGCACGCTCGCTGAAAGCCGCATGAGCTGCCAGGCGCGCGGCAGCACCATCGCCGCGATCGCTAGGGAGGCGATCACGTCCGCCGCCACAAACCCCGTGGTCAGTACCACGATGCCGGCCACGATTACTGCGACCGAGCCGAGCATATCCACTAACACGTGCAAGAACGCGCCCTCCACGTTGATCGAGGATTTGCGGTGCCGGTGCAGAACCCACGCCGATAGCGCATTCGCCACCAGGCCGATCACCGCGATGATCAGCATCGTTTTTCCCTGCACTTCGGCCGGGCTCTGCAGGCGGCGCACCGCCTCGACGACAATCCACACCGAGATCGCCAGCACCATCACTGCGTTCGCCAGTGCAGCAAGCACCTCCACTCGTCGGTAGCCGTACGTGGCCTGAGCCGATGCTTGTCGGCGCCCAACCAACACCGCTAACACCGCGATGATCAACCCCGCAGCGTCGGAAAGCATGTGCATCGCATCCGCCATCAGCGCCATCGAACCCGCCAACCAGCCGCCGATCAGCTCCGCGAAGAAGACGGTGCCGGTAATGCCTAGCGCAATCAAGAGTGCGCGCAGCGGCGTGCTGGAGTGATCGTGGTCGTGGTGCTCGTGTGCCATGCACTCAGCCTATCCCCGTCGACGCTTATTGACAATTAAATGAAAATGGATGGCGGTAAGCGCAGCCACTGAGGCCAAGTCGGCCTGATTTAGGTCATTGTGCAGTTGTCCTTTGAATGTGTAGAGAAGCTGAAACATGAACAACCAAAAAGTAGGGTTAAGTAGCAGAATGTGTGTCCGTTCGGCGT
>NZ_KV827744.1:0-590 GCF_001836185.1 Corynebacterium sp. HMSC036D03 | reverse complement strand
CAGTGGAGGCAACCTGGCCAGGATCGATGGTGCAAACCTGTATCGTGCACCTGATTCGTGCTGCCAACCGATGGGTGGCCTACGGCGACCGCAAGGCCGTGTCCGCAGCACTGAAGAAGGTCTACTCAGCCCCTGATGAATCCACTGCTGCAGCAGCACTGGCAGAATTCGCAGACTCTGAGCTGGGCGAGAAATACCCCAGATCCGTCAAGGTCTGGCAAGACGCGTGGGAACGATTCGTACCGTTTTTGCAGTTCCCGCCGGCAGCCCGCAAGGTCATCTACACCACGAATTCGATTGAGTCGTTTAACAATGAGCTGCGTAAAGCCACTCGTAACCGGGTGCAGTTCACCAATGATGAGTCCGCATTAAAGACACTGTGGTTGATGATCTGCAATATCGAAGACAAACGCGCAGCTAAACGCGCTAAAGAAGGTAAACGAGCCGCCGCTTCAGCTAGCCGGCTCGTTGAAGGCGGAAAGGTTTCCGGGTGGAAACAAGCCATCAACCAAATGGCCGTGGCCTACCCAGACCGCTTCGACCAATACCTCTAGAAACCAAGCCCCACACACAAACAACTTGACACGCTC